>NZ_JAILWL010000269.1 GCF_025698965.1 Roseibium sp. | reverse complement strand
ACCGGATGAAAGAAGTTCTGGCCGAATTGGAACAACGCCGTGAAACAGCACGGCTGGGTGGCGGACAGCGTCGCATCGACTCGCAGCATTCCAAGGGCAAGCTTACGGCACGCGAACGCATTGAGATTCTGTTGGACGAAGGCTCCTTTGAGGAGTTCGACATGTTCAAACAGCATCGCTGTACCGACTTCGGCATGGATGAACAGCATATTCCCGGCGATGGTGTGGTTACGGGATGGGGCACCGTAAATGGCCGCACGGTCTATGTGTTTTCCAAGGATTTCACCGTTTTCGGCGGTTCGCTTTCCGAAACTCATGCGGAAAAGATCACCAAGCTGCAGGACATGGCATTGCAGAATCGCGCACCGATCATCGGTCTGTTCGATGCCGGTGGCGCGCGTATTCAGGAAGGTGTCGCAGCACTTGGCGGTTACGGCGAAGTCTTCCAGCGCAATGTGCTTGCATCAGGCGTTATTCCGCAGATCTCGCTGATCATGGGGCCCTGTGCCGGCGGTGACGTCTATTCGCCAGCGATGACCGATTTCATTTTCATGGTGCGTGACACGTCGTACATGTTCGTGACCGGACCCGATGTGGTCAAAACCGTGACCAATGAAACCGTCACCGCGGAAGAACTGGGTGGCGCTTCAATCCATACGACCAAGTCCTCGATCGCAGACGGAGCTTTTGACAATGATGTCGAGGCCCTGGAGGAAATGCGACGGCTGATCGACTTCCTGCCGATGAACAATCAGGCAGACCTGCCGGAACTCACAAATTACGATGATCCGGACCGGATCGACATGAGCCTGGATACGCTCATCCCGGACAATCCGAACAAGCCTTACGACATGAAGGAACTTGTTCTGAAAACGGTCGATGAAGGGGATTTCTACGAGATCCAGGCAAATTACGCCGGAAACATCATCACCGGTTTTGGTCGGATGGAAGGACGTACCGTCGGGATCATTGCCAATCAGCCGATGGTACTGGCAGGTGTTTTGGATTCAGATGCCAGCCGCAAGGCCGCCCGCTTTGTCCGCTACTGTGACTGTTTCAGTATTCCGATTGTTACCTTTGTCGATGTCCCAGGCTTTCTGCCGGGCACCTCTCAGGAATATGGCGGTCTGATCAAACACGGCGCGAAACTGCTATTTGCCTATTCAGAAGCAACGGTTCCGAAAATCACCGTGATCACCCGCAAGGCCTATGGTGGCGCCTACGACGTGATGAGTTCCAAGCATATCAGTGGCGACATCAACTATGCCTGGCCCTCCGCCGAGATTGCCGTTATGGGAGCAAAGGGGGCGGTCGAGATCCTCTATCGGTCCGAACTTGGAGACCGGGACAAGATTGCCAAGCGGACCAAGGACTATGAGGACCGTTTCGCCAATCCTTTTGTTGCTGCCGAACGCGGCTATATCGATGACGTGATCCGGCCGCATTCAACACGCCGAAGGGTGGCAAAGGCGCTGGCCTTGCTGCGTTCCAAGAAGGCAGAATTGCCGTGGAAGAAGCACGACAATATTCCTCTTTAGGGTAGGCATGTTCAATTGACCTCAAACGAGTCGGGCCGGTCATCCGGCCCGATATCGTTTAATTCCAGCGGCCAAAGCCACGTTGGAACAAAGGTTCCTTGCATTCATACGCCACAGGGCATTTGCGATTGTCCCGGGTCGGTCCGTATTGGACAAACAGTTCCTGATTGTAATCGCAATAGCTTCTGTTGGAGACATACATCGAATAGGTGTACTGGCCAGTTGTGAAAACCACCGCGCCGTGTTGGCGAACCATATTCTGTGCTTGTTGACAGGTCATTTGCCGCAAATCAGGGCGGGCCTGTGCAGTTGTCGTCAGGGCTATGCTGCCAAGTGCAAGCGATGCCGCGAACAGGTGACTTTTTTTCATTGAATACCTCCCGTATGTCCGGGTTGAACAGATCATCAATTTATACGCTCACTCAAATCTATCAGATCTTACGCCAGGGTAAGTGACACATTGTAGTGTGCAATAGGCGAGTGCACTGGACTGTGATCAGCACCACAGGATAGACGGTTCAAGGTTTTAAGCGACTGTATTCAAATGCGGACTGACGAAAAGCCTGTTTCCGATTGGAAAAGCAGAAGAGCGTTCACAGGCCGTGTGGTCGGATTGAATTGAGACGTGGTCAGAGAAATGTTGTCCAATTCCAGCAGCGAAGTTGCAGAAGGGGTTGCTCCTTTCAAGTTTTTTACGACACCGAAATGAGCATTCTTTTCATTGACCCGGGACGGGCACAGTGCATCTGGGTATTGAGGACGTCGGAAAGCCAACGACCCAAATGCGACAGGCGCCACGCCTGAAACCTACAGAGCAGGTCCACGCGGCCTAGTTTTTCTTTTCCCAGTCTGTTGGGCAGACGGAACCTGGCAATATTTTTTGAGCGCCTTTGAGCGAGAAACCAGCGTAACTGTTGTCCTTGAACTTAACAGCCATGGTCTGTGACGACCGAAGCTTGTGCCAGACATAGTCAAAACTGTCTGCACAGGTGGCGCATCCACTGTCGATGTAACCTTGCTTGTTGACCGGTAGATCAAGGATTTCCTGATCCAGAATCAGCTTGATGCGTGTGCCTGGAGGCGGTGCCTTGCCTTCGATTTCGATGTGCAGAAGCGTTCCGTTGATTTTTCTCTTGGGATGACACCAGACGACAAAGTTGGACCCGACATTGTTGGACCCGACATTGTTGGTGGTCCAATAACGTGTAAAACCACCCACCGTTCCGCTGTTCCATTTGCCGACAGTCTTGGAAAAGGCAATGTTTGGAAGAAAGACCGTTACAATCAAAGCAATTGCAATAGATTTTTTCATAAAACCTCCCAGGGGCAATTGACAAGATTACTGCGGAAATTTTGTTAAAATAGTATGAGGCTTCAGGGTTTGATCTTTGGACTTTGCGTGTTGCCAAGTATAAATCACGCATAATTTACCGGGCAGCATTCTCATCCGTAAAATACCTCTCGCCCTTTGGCTAAGTTGCGCCGCTCCAAGGCGCGGCATACAAACAAAAAAACGATCCAGTTGGGTGGAATTACATGTTTTCGAAAATCCTTGTCGCCAACCGGGGCGAAATTGCCTGCCGGGTTATCAAGACGGCGCGCCGCATGGGCATCAAGACCGTCGCAGTCTATTCCGATGCTGACCGGGATGCGTTGCATGTCGAAATGGCGGATGAGGCGGTTCATATTGGTCCGGCAGCCGCGGCTGAGTCCTATCTGATCGCTGAAAAGATCATCGCAGCGTGCAAGGAAACCGGCGCAGAGGCGGTGCATCCGGGTTACGGGTTCCTGTCCGAACGCGCCAGCTTTCCTCAAATGCTTGCCAAGGAAGGCATTGTGTGGATCGGTCCGAACAAGCGCGCCATCGAAGCGATGGGGGACAAGATCGAATCCAAGAAATTCGCCAATGATGCCAAAGTCAGTACGGTGCCGGGATACCTGGGAGTGATCGAATCTCCGGACCAGGCGGTCGAGATTGCCCAGGACATAGGTTATCCGGTCATGATCAAGGCGTCAGCCGGTGGCGGCGGCAAGGGCATGCGGATCGCGTGGAATGCAGAAGAGGCACGCGACGGATACATACGTTCAAAGTCAGAAGCTGCGTCTTCCTTTGGGGATGACCGGGTCTTCATTGAAAAGTTCATCGAGAACCCGCGTCATATTGAAATTCAGGTGTTGGGCGACAAGCATGGCAATGCAATTTATCTCGGTGAGCGTGAATGCTCGATCCAGCGACGCAATCAGAAAGTCATTGAGGAAGCACCGTCACCGCTGTTGGACGAAGATACGCGCCGGAAAATGGGCGAGCAGGCCGTCGCTCTTGCCAAAGCGGTAGATTATGACAGTGCCGGTACGGTGGAATTTGTCGCCGGGCAGGACAAAAGCTTCTACTTCCTGGAAATGAATACCCGCTTGCAGGTGGAGCATCCGGTGACTGAACTGATCACCGGAGTTGATCTGGTCGAACAGATGATCCGCGTTGCCGCAGGCGAGGAGCTGACCCTTGCCCAGGACGAGGTGAAGCTGAACGGCTGGTCTGTCGAAAGCCGGATTTATGCCGAAGACCCGTATCGGAACTTCTTGCCGTCAATCGGGCGTCTGGTTCGCTATCAGCCGCCGGAGGAAATGTCGACCGATGTTCTCACGATCCGCAACGACACAGGTGTTGTCGAGGGATCGGAAATCTCCATGTACTACGATCCGATGATTGCCAAGCTGATCACCCACGCGCCCACCCGGGCAGAGGCAATCGATGCGATGAGTGCTGCACTAGATGCGTTCTATGTCGATGGTATTCAGCACAATGTGCCTTTCCTGACCGCGCTTATGAACCATCCGCGTTGGAAATCAGGTGAACTTGCGACCAGCTTTATCGATGACGAATATCCAGACGGTTTTTCGCCAGCAGTTCCGGACGCGGAGGCTCATACTGTCCTTGCTGCGGTGGCTTTGTCCATGGGGGCATTGGAGCGGGAACGCCTGGACCATTTGCCGGGTCGTTTGCGGCCTCATTCAGGTGCTATCCGTGAAGACTGGGTTGTTAAGCTGGACAAGTCCTATGTGCCGATCCGCCTGGCGGCCGGCTATCCGGGAACTCCGGTCGAGCTGGATGTCGCGATCGGGGATGGACCCATTATAAACGTCGAATCCGACTGGTCACCGGGCGATCAACTCTGGTCAGGTAAAGTCGGATCGGAAAACGTGACTGTACAGATCCGCCAGGTTACCGGCGGCTACCGGCTGGATTGGCAGGGCTATTCGGTTTTGGCCAAGGTGATGACACCTCGAATTGCTGAACTTGATCAGCTGATGCCGGAAAAACTTCCCCCGGACACCTCAAAAATGCTGCTCTGCCCGATGCCGGGACTTGTCGTCTCGATTGCAGTTGCCGAAGGGCAGGAGGTGAAAGCTGGAGAACAGCTTGCTGTCGTTGAGGCCATGAAGATGGAAAATGTTCTGCGGGCCGAGCGCGATTGTACTGTTTCCGCAATCAAGGCAGAGCCCGGAGATAGTCTCGCGGTGGATGCCGTGATCATGGAATTTTCCTGATCCGTCACCGATTGACAGGGAATTCTTTCGACCGATACTGCAGCGGCCTGTGACTGTTGAGTCACGGGCCGTTTTCTTTTTCTCTCGTTTCCCGAGGCCATTATGACATTTTCGACTGTCTTGTTTGATCTGGACGGCACTTTGACGGATCCGTTTGACGGTATCACCCGTTCAATTCAGTACGCACTGGACAAGCTGGGAGCGCCTGTTCCGGATCCGGAGGATATGCACTGGACCATCGGGCCTCCTCTTTGGGAAAGTTTTGAAGTTCTCCTACAGACAGATAACCGGGCTAAACTGGACGAAGCGGTTGCCCTTTATCGCGAACGCTATACCGTCACCGGTCTCTTTGAGAACACGCTCATTGACGGCATTCCAGATGTCCTTCAGGAGCTTCGAGATGCGGGGTACGACCTGCACGTATGCACCTCCAAGCCACATGCCTATGCAGGCAAGATCGTTGAGCATTTTGAGTTGATGCCGCATTTCGGCACAGTCTACGGGGCGGAGCTCAGCGGGACGCGATCGGCAAAGAGCGAACTCATCGCACACATTTTGGAGAAAGAGGGAATTTCTGCTGCGGAAACCGTGATGATCGGTGACCGGAAACACGATCTGATAGGTGCGAGCGCTAATGGCGTTGCCGGTATCGGTGTGCTTTGGGGGTATGGGAGTCGCGAGGAGCTTGAGGCTGAGGGGCCAATTCTTGTTGCCGAGAAACCGCATCACATTTCAGCGATACTGAAAAAATGATGCGATCGGCATTGTCAGGTTTACTTTTTCTCGCTAGACAAGCTGACAGAGAACAGTTCTCGGGGCGGGGTGGAAGTCCCCACCGGCGGTATCAGGGAAACCTGGAGCCCGCGAGCGCCTTGGCGGTAATCGCCAAGGGTCAGCAGATCCGGTGAGATGCCGGAGCCGACGGTTACAGTCCGGATGATAGAGAACTTGACTGCGGGCCATCTTTTAAGGCCTGCAGGCGCGTGTCTTTTGGGACTGTTCAGGAAAATGAACTGGAACGGTACCGGACAATGTCAGAACCTTCGGCAATATTCAGTCAAAGACCGCTGTTTGCAGCACTGGCCATGATTGGGGCAGGGGCGTCCTTTGCACTGGTCAATGGCGCTTTGCAGGCCTCCACGATGCAGCTCGGTGTACCATCAACGTCTGCAGCTTTCTGGCAATATGCGTTGGGCCTGGTTGTTGCGCTGCCGTGGGTCCTTCGGCGCGGTGTGTCTGCCTTGAAGACCCGCCAGATCGGCTGGCACCTTTTGCGTGCCGGACTTGCCGTCATCGGGATTCAGCTTTGGGTTGCCGGATTGGCCCGAGTTGAAATCTGGCAGGCAATTGCACTGGTCATGACGTCACCCTTCTTTGTTATTCTTGGCGCGAAACTATTCTTTGGCGAGCGCGTGGGGCTGGTTCGATGGCTGGCGACGATTGCCGGATTTTCAGGCGGCATGGTGATACTTCAACCCTGGACGGAAGCTTTCAGCTGGGCGGCAGTGTTGCCGGTCGGTGCAGCGGCATTTTGGGGAGGTACGTCTCTGGTCACCAAAAAACTGACCGAGACCGAGCATGCCGATTCGATAACGGTATATCTCCTTCTCCTGCTGACGCCGGTCAATGCGGTGTTGGCGCTGGGCGACGGTGGTATTGTTCCTTCAGGTGATGCACTCTGGTTGTTGATCGGGGCAGGCGGTCTAACCGTGGTGGCAAACTACCTGTTGACCCTGGCTTACCAGAAGGCAGACGCCACATTCGTTCAGCCTTTCGATCACCTGAAGCTGCCCTTGAACATCGCTGTCGGTTTCATTGCGTTTGGTTTTGCACCAACCGGTGCTTTCTGGCCCGGTGCCCTAGTCATTGTTGGCGCGTCGCTGCTTGTCATGCTGGACGAACAGAAACGTTCTGCCCGTGAAGCGACGGCCCTGGGCAAAGCCTGATTGCATCTTGGGAATTGAAACGGATTTCCGGATTCGGTCATCTTGTAATATTCTGTAACGGGATGTGTTGACCGGGGGGCACCATGACTGCCGATCCATTGACTGTTCACGTATTGATAGAAGGCCGGGTGCAAGGCGTCGGGTACAGAGCCTGGTGCGCCGATGAAGCCGAGGCGCGTCATCTTTCCGGTTGGGTCAGAAACCTGAAATCCGGAGCGGTGGAGGCAGTGTTTGCCGGTCCTTCCGACATCGTCGTCGACATGCTGGATGTGCTATGGCAGGGCCCGTCCTTTGCCCGAGTGAACACAATAAAAGATCTTGACCCTGTTGAGCCGGAACGTGGTGTTTTTGCCATACGGGAAAACGCTTAACCGGCTGAGAGCATATGCTTTTTGTGTATCAATTACGAATTCTATATTGAGTTGTCATTGAATTATCGCAATGATCTGATCTCTCGCATGGAACAATCCGGACTTGTGACATATCGAACCGTGTCAGCTTATGCCGGAGTTGAGTAACTCAAGGAGATTTCTTGTGAAGATTGCGATTCTCGGTGGCGACGGTTTTGTCGGTTGGCCAACTTCCCTGCATCTATCCGATCAGGGCCATGACGTTCACATCATCGACAATCTCAGCCGCCGCTGGATCGACGCGGAACTTGGCGTTCAATCGCTGACGCCGATGGATTCCATTCAGGAACGCACCCGCATCTGGAAGCAGGAGTCCGGCAAGACGATTCATTTCCACCTGATCGATATTGCCGAGAACTATGAAATCTTCAAAGCGTGGTTGGCGGAAAACCGCCCGGACGCGATCATCCATTTCGCCGAGCAGCGTGCAGCGCCCTATTCGATGAAGTCGGATCAGCACAAGAATTACACCGTCAACAACAATGTCAATGCCACGCACCATCTCCTGAATGCGATGGTGGAGCTGGACCTGGACGCCCACCTTGTTCATTTGGGAACGATGGGGGTTTACGGGTATTCAAGCGTAGGCGCGGCCATTCCGGAAGGCTATTTGAATGTTGATGTGCAAACACTGGCCGGCGAAAAGGCCAGTCAGGAAATTCTCTATCCGGCCAATCCAGGCTCGATCTATCACATGACCAAGTGCCTGGATCAGTTGTTGTTCCAGTTCTATGCAAAGAATGACGGCCTGAGAATCACAGACCTTCACCAGGGCATCGTCTGGGGAACGCATACCGAACAGACCTTGCGCCACAAGCAGTTGATCAACCGTTTCGACTATGACGGTGACTATGGAACGGTGCTGAACCGTTTCCTGATTCAGGCTGCCATTGAGTATCCGTTGACCGTACATGGAACAGGTGGGCAGACCCGAGCTTTCATTCACATTCAAGATTCTGTTCGCTGCATCGAGCTTGCCTTGAAAAATTCACCGAAAAAGGGTGATCGGGTCAAGGTCTTCAACCAGATGACGGAGACCCACAGGGTGCGGGATCTGGCAGAGCTGATCTCGCGGTTGACCGGTGCGAAAGTGGCCTATCTGCCGAACCCGCGCAAGGAAGCGCCGGAGAACGATCTGGTGGTCGAAAACAAGCAGTTCCTGGAACTTGGGCTTAATCCGATCACGCTTGAGGAGGGCCTGTTGAGCGAAGTGGTTGATGTTGCGAAAAACTACGCCTACCGGGTGGATCGCAGCAGGGTCCCGGCCGTTTCCGCGTGGACCAGGGAAATCGCGGAAGAAATTGAACATGATCCGGAGCATCCGCGGCTGAAATCAGTTTCCTGAGGGCGTGGTATGACTGATGCTCCCGTGTTCGACAGGGAACCGGCAAGCAGTTTTGCCTATGTGACGCTGGTGACAAACCGGGACTATGTGCTTGGTGCGACCGCATTGCTGCGGTCGCTTCGGCGTA
>NZ_JAILWL010000268.1 GCF_025698965.1 Roseibium sp. | reverse complement strand
ACATTTACCCCCTTGGCGATCAACCAGTCCCTCAACCCCACCGCGATCTTCTGGCAAAGCAGAACTCCACCCTCAGCGCTGACAGCGCCATACCGAATGGTTGTCGCATCAACAAACGGATAACGCTCTGCTGTTTGTTCAGCAGTCAGCTCTTCAAACGGGTATCCACCTTCAATCAGACCATCGCGGTAGACTTCACCACCGTCCCCGGGTTCCTGAGAAAAAAGCATGAATCCGGTCTCGGCAAGGTGTTTGCTGCCCAGGTCATCCCACATCTCGTCCCAGGCGGCATAAGCATCGCCAATGCGGCGCTGATATCCCCCTTGCCCGCCATAGGCGCGGCGGATGATGCGGTGTTGATCACCTGACGCAGACAACGGATTTGGAATAGGGCCCTGTTCGACCAAGGTGACCGGCACCCCACGTTTTGTCAGTGCCCAGGCGGTGGAGAGACCGGATATTCCGGCCCCGACAACAAGTATCGTCATGAGTAAGATCCTGCGGAATGTCCAGGCAGATTAACCGGACACAGACCAGGCGCAAGAAGCGAACTGCCGCAAGGAATACATACCGGTCATACAATACGGAGGCCGCAGAATTGCGTTTCTCAAGCGGCAGCAACCGCGTCAACTAGTCGTCGCCGGATCGTAATCTCGGCCTTTTCCAGGTGTCCGCCAGGCGCAATCCAGGCCGGTTCAGCGATCAGTTTTTCGCAATCGATTCCGAGTTCGGGAAATGACAATCCCATTGAGTGGGCAACCGCCACCCGATCTCCCGGTTTTGGATTGAGCCCGCAACACACATCGCGTGTCCCCATTTTCAGGTGATGCGCAATATCCCACTCCAGAACAACACCCTTGTGGCGTGTTACCACCCAGCAATGCATGTCTTCACAAAAGCCGTTCTTCTCTTCGGGGAAAAAATACCCGGTGATGTATCCGGCTTCAAATCCAGCTGCCCTCAACGAAGCAATAAGGTAGGTGTTGATATCGACACAGGAGCCTTCGGTCAGCCCACATGAGAGATAAGGGATTTCCTCGCATCCATCGTTGAAACGCACCTCCGGATGGGCATATCGAAACTTTTCCGCAGCTGCGTTGACCAGTGCCTGGATTGCGGCGTGACCGTCACGCTCGGCTGCAGCGATTTGACGTGCATCTTCCACCAACTCAGCGGCGGCTCTCGTGAAACGGTTGATCCGTGGAGCAAAGACCACGTCCGGATATCCTGTTCCTCCATCGACAAAAGTGTAACGGACTTCGATGGGGTCCGTGGCTTCCGGTGTGACCAAGGCCGTCATCTGCCCGGTCATGCGCTCGCCGGCAAGCGTAAGCCGACCACCACTAACTTCGAACTGACCCGGCATCTGATACGGTGTTGGCAATCCAACTGGAACCAGAAGAAGCCTGGTGACGTCCTCATGGGACGTCACCGATATTGTCACCTGCGTCTGCATGTTTTCTCTCTTAGAGTGCCAACTGAAAGATCAGACCGGAGAGAACCGCCCCAACAAAACCAAGGCCAAGATACATGCTGAAGACCTGCGGTTTCACCAGTGACCAGACAGCCGCCATGGCAGGAATTGAACTGACAGCACCGGCAATCATGAAGGCCATGGCCGCTCCAGCGCTCATGCCCTGATCCATCAGACCAGCCAGCAACGGCGGCGCGACGTAGCTGTTGAGATAGGCAGGCATACCGACCAGCGCCGAGATAACAATCGAACCAAGACCATCTCCGCCAACAACACCTGCAATCAGGTCCGCTGGAACGTAAGTGACCAGAGCAGCTTCAAGCACATAGGCAAGGGCGAGCCATTTGACCAGGAAGAGGGCATTGGCTTTAAGCTCATCACCAAAACGCTCGGTTCGATCGCTTTCGCGCCAGAACCGCCAGACGGGTCGACCGGTCAAGGGCGATGCTCCGCAACCACATCCACCGGCCGCAGAGCCGACTTTGACCGGGTTGGAAAACACGCCGGTTTTCAGCAGCACTGAGACCAGGAAACCACCAAAGAGACCGAGCGCCACGGCAAAGACAGCCTTGCCGATGGCAAAGGGCCAGCCAAGCGCACCTGCGGTGATTAGTAGCGTCGGAGGGTCGATCAGAGGTGAAGACAGCCAGAACGCCATGATCGCCGAAAGCGGCGCTCCGACCGCCAACAGACCGGCAATGAACGGAATAACCTCGCAGGAGCAAAACGGCGCAAGTCCGCCAAAGAGCGCTGCGAGAAAGATGGCTTGCGTTTCCCTGCCTTCAAAGGCGCGTCCGACATACGCCTCCGCTCCGGCAGCCTTCAGCCAGGCAATCAATGCCACCGCGAAGGCAATATAGGGTAACGTTCCCGCAAAGGCCTTCACTGCAAAGGTAACGAAACCGACGAACTGAGCCTGGTCCAGCAGCAGGACCAGGAGCGGTCCAGCGATCACGACGGTCCAGGTCGAAAAGAGATAGTTCCGGCCGGGAAAGTTATTCCAGGTCCACTTGCGTTCGGCTTTGGCACAGTTGGTTGCCGCTGTCGATGCACCGCAACTGGTCTCGCCAGCTCCATCTGCCACTTCGATGTTTTCCAGGGTATCCGTCATCCAACTTTCCTTTCGCCCCGCCGGCTCAAACGCCGTTTTCGTCTGCGCAGCATTCTTTAAGAATGAACCCGGCAAGGTTTTCCAGGTGATCGAACGCCGCCCGGTTGATCACCGACCGGCCGTCCTTTTCCTGTAGGACCAGGCCTGCGGAGGAAAGAAACTTCAGGTGATGTGCAAGCGTCGACGCAGCCATTCCGGTCCGGGATTGAATATCCCCAACCGCCAGACCTGTGTGCCCCGCCTTAACGAGAGTCAGAACCACCTGCAAACGCGATTCCGAGCCCAATGCTGCAAACCCCTGAGCTGCTTCTTCCAGTACCATTCTCACCTCACTTAACATAACTATATTTCTAGTTATATAGTTATTTAAAGAAAGTCAACCGAAGTGAGCGGCTTTTTGACTGCCTGTCTGCCTGGGGGGCAAAAATTCGGAAACGTTAAGATCAGGTCCGGTTAGCCAGGAGTGCCTCGATGGTTCGAATAAGATCGTCGGACTTCTGCTCATCAAGACCGTCGGGATGCGGGTCGGCAAACTGACCGCTGTCGTTGTCGTAGTACCGCCCTGAGGCCTCGGCAAATTCGCCCGAAAGCGCTGCATTCACCAAAATGCCGGCACCAATTCCTAGATCGCTTCCTGCGACACCAAAGCCCTCCTTGACCATTTTGCTGGCCAGCAGCGAGCCTGGATTGACCGCGATCACAACAGGTCCCGAGGCACCCAGCCGATTCGCGAGGTGCCGCGACCACATTGTGAGCGCAAGCTTGCTTTGAGAATAAGCCTCCATGACACTCAACCGCCTGCGTCCGGCAAGCGCGTGCAAGTCGACGGGAGCCTGCGCTGCGGAAGACAGATTGACCACGCGGCTGGTTGCATCCATCAAAGGCAACAGTTTCCTGGTGAGAATATATGGCGCCAGCAGGTTGACCACAAAACGAGTATCAAGGCCGTCATCTGTAACTTCGTTCGGAGTACGCAGGATACCTGCATTGTTGATCAGAACATCCAATTTCGACTGTTGTGCAGAAACATCATCAGCCAGCTTGCCAACCTCCTGCAGTCGCGAAAAGTCCGCCAGATAGGCTCCAATGTCGCCATCACCGCCAATTGCGCCAAGTTCAGTCCTTGCCGCCTCGAGTTTCTTCAAACTGCGACCATGCAAAAGCACAGTATGCCCGTGAGCGCGCAACAGTTTTGCCGTTTCCAGACCAATGCCGTCAGTCGAACCGGTGATCAAAATGGTCTTTCTCATGCTTTCCTCTCAATTATCCGGAAAAGTCCGGCAGCAGCTCGTCTGAGAGCTGTCGCAAGGTTGTTTCGATATCTGCTCCATTGAAGCGCAGGTTCAAGGCCACATGGTTGACACCAATGGATTCCATCGTCTTCAGGTAGGCGCGCGAGTGATTGACACCTAACCGGAATCCGAGATGGATCGGCAGCGGGGATGCATCAGGTGTATCCGTCAAATCGACGTAGAGCGGCTGCATGACGGGCTTGTCATGCTTGGCGTTCTCCAGCAAACGGCATCGCCAATCTCTTATCACCCGCTCTTGCACGCCCGGATTTCGGGGATAGGTCATCCTGCCGTCGCCATTGGCGGCAATCCAATCCGGCTCCTGTTGGCTACCACCGGTGATAAGCAGGGGTAATTTACCCGCTTCCGGTTTCGGCAACATGTCCATGCCTCCCCCGGGAGCTCCATGGAGATTTTCAAAGGTCGGCTGGCTTTCCGCCATTTTCCGGATGTAGTCGAAACTCCCCCGGAACCGTAGACCACGATCCTCGAACGGTAGATTGAGCGCGGGATACTCTTCGGGCCGGTCACCGGAAGCAACACCCAAAATGAGACGCCCTCCGGAAAGCACATCCGCACTGCTTGCTGCCTTGGCAACATGTGCCGGATGGCGCAGTGGCAGAACAACGCTGGCAACCCCAAGCGCAATCCGTTCAGTGCTGGCAGCAAGAACTCCCAGATAGACGAACGGATCGAAGATCTGACCAGCGTCGCCAAAGGAAGGAACATTAAAGGGCACGTCGCGCAGCCATACGGCAGCGAACCCGAGCGTCTCCGCCAGTTTGACACGCTCAACATGACGGGTCATATCCGGAACCGCGCGATGCCCATAACTTTCAAGTGGCATCACAAGGCCCAGGCTCAACCTGTTTGGTTGAAAGGTTGAATTGAAACCACGGTTGATCACTTCAAAACCCGGGGTTTCCATGCGTTTGAGCATCGATGGCTTCCTTCAGATAATCTCTGATGACCAGATCGCTTCGGTATTGCGCTCCTCACCTGCTCGCGATGCGAGCTCCGCGAATGCAACATGAGGACAGAACCGGGAGGATCAGGTGAGATAGTCCTTGCCTGCGATCAGAAAGTGAAAGCTGTTCGAACCCTCTGTTCGAGCTTTTAAATAAGGCGCGTATTCAGCGTCTTGCATGAAGTTCACCGCGGCCTCCCTTGAGGGCCATTCGATAACGATCCGCAGGGTGCTTCCCTGAGCTTCGCCTTCCAATTGCTCGTGGCTGGAAGTACGGGCCAGGTATTTGCCGCCATATTGAGCGACCAGCCTGTTCGCCGGGCCGAGGTAATCTGAAACCCATCCTTCTGAGGTTGGGGTTACGGCAAGAACAGAATAATAAGCCATTTGCATGTTTTTCCTCTGGATGCAGAACTGGTTCTATATGATTGGTTCGACGTGAAAATTCGCCGACTTGTTTGAAGACTTCCGGCACAATTGCAGTCTGTAGCGCCCGCTGATCGTCAGGCAGTCCCCTTAGGCGTCCTCAACATCGGCTCCGAACTCCGCCCGTTTGCCGTCCTTGATTTTCGCATTGTTGATCCAGCTGCCATTCTTGAACATGGATTTAACCTTTTCCCTGTGTCGAGCTCTCGAGGCAACGGCGTCTGAAACGTGACAGGCGGAAAATATGTCTCTTGAAAAATTATATAAACAGGAGAAAACTGAGTTCATAATTCTGATTTTGGATATAATAATGGACACACAAAGTCTTCGTCTGTTTGTCTTGGCTGCGGAAAAACTGAATATCAGTGCCGCAGGCAGAGCGCTCGGCATGCCTCCGGCAGTCGCCAGCAGCCGGCTTGCGAAACTGGAACAAGCCCTTGGCGCTGATCTGCTGCATCGCTCGACGCGCAAAGTTGCCGTGTCTCTGGAAGGATCGGAATTCCTCCCTTATGCGAAGGAAATGCTCGCCCAGGAAGACGCAGCAATGGCCGCTCTTGGGCTGGGCAGCAACCGCGTAACCGGAACACTCAGATTTGCTGCCTCCAGCACGTTCTCGCAACTCTATGTCATTCCGCTTTTGCCGGAGTTTCTGGATCTGCATCCCGGCGTCAATCTGGATCTCCGGCTATCCGACACCGCCTTCGATCTGATCGACGGCAGTTTCGATCTGGCCTTGCGAAACACTGTTCTGGAGGACAGCAGTCTGAAGGGGCGCAAGTTGGCCGACGACCGGAGAGTTCTCTGCGCCTCGCCTTCGTATCTCGCAGAGCACGGTACGCCCTTGTTGCCGGAAGACTTGAAAAACCACAATCTGCTGGCTTTCAAAAACCAATCGGCAAAGGGGCTGGTCGGTCCGGACGGGAAAACCGGCAGCTACGACCCACGCTCGGCATCCTGCAGGCTCGTGATAGACGACGGCCTCAGTCAGAAATTGGCAACCATTGCCGGAGCCGGTATTTCCCAGAATTCTCTCTGGAGCGTTCACCGGGAAATCGAGGACGGGTCGCTGGTTCACCTCCTGCCCGACTATGAACTCGATGATCAGTCAGCCCTTTGGCTGGTCTATCCGAAGTCCAATGTCCTGACTGCTAAGGTACGTGTCTTCATCGATTTTCTGATTGAGAAAATCGGCAGGACACCGCCCTGGGCAAATGCCCCGAAGAACTGAAAAGCAAACTTTTCAATCTCCTCTAAGACACGGCTCCGGACCTATTCACGGCGCCCGCCACAAGCGCTTTCGCAGCTTCTCCCGCAGCTTCCGCATACTCGGCGTCGCGATGTACAAGGATTGTCGAAAAGGCCCCATCCAGTAGCAATACCACATGCCTTGACAGGGCGGCTGCAGCTTCCAGGCCTCGCGTACTGAATTCGTCTTCGAGCCAGGCTTCAAATTTCTTTTTGTGTGCAGCACCGACCTTCATTGCCGGGTGCCCAGGCATATTTGCAAGTTCCGCCGCCGTGCGCAGGAAACCGCATCCTTTCCACTTCGGATGTCGTGCGGAGATCGCAATCTGATAAAAGATGGCGGCAACCTTGTCCGGCAATTCGCCTTCTGCCTCTGCAAACCACTTGCGGTAGAGTGCCAGATTGGGCTGATCACGCGAAGCCAGATAAGCCTCGATCAGATCGTCCTTGCTCTTGAAATGGTAATAGACGGTCTTCTTCGTGATACCCGCTTTTTCGGCAATGTTGTCGAGACTGACGGCGCGAATGCCCTCGGCGTAAAACAGTTTGTTGGCCGCCGTCAGGATACGGTCGCGTGCGCTTGAAGTCTGCTTGCTCATGCCAGAAGTATACTCACCAGTGAATATACTTCAACACTCACATTGAGTAGTTTTTCTCCGTCTAAACAGAAACGGGAATACGAAATGACGGATGTTGTATTTTTGGAAAAGCAAGGCGCCGTAGCACTCTTGACGATCAACCGGCCCGAAAAACTCAATGCACTGAATTACAGGGCAAACGATCTCATTTTGAGGTATCTGGACGAAATCGAGCGAGATGACGCTCTGCGAGCTGTCATCATCACCGGGGCAGGCCATCGGGCATTTTCCGCCGGAGGCGATATCCACGAATTCACCGAAAGCATCAAGTTAGGGCCGGACATCGCTGTCCGCGATTTCTGCCTCCGGGGACAGCGCATGACAGGTCGTCTGGAAGCTTTTCCCAAACCGATCATTGCCGCAGTTAACGGCCTGGCTTATGGCGGCGGCTGCGAAATCACCGAAGCCGTTCATTTGGCCGTCGCCAGCGAGACCGCCCTCTTTGCAAAACCTGAAATCAACATCGGCATCCCACCCACATTCGGCGGAACCCAGCGTCTGCCTCGTCTGGCAGGGCGCAAGAGAGCTCTGGAACTCCTGTTGACCGGAGATAGTTTTACAGCTGCCAGAGCTCATGAGCTCGGTCTGGTCAACACGGTTGTTTCGCCGGGCAAGGTTCTCGATACGGCTTTCGGCATGGCAGAGCGGATCCTGCGCCATTCACCGCACGCTGCTGCCCGCATCCTTTCAGCCGTCACGAGGGGGTTGAACACGAGCATTGCGGAAGGATTGTCGATCGAATGCGAACAATTCGCCCGTATGGCGGCAACACCGGACGTTCATGAAGGATTGAATGCGTGGATCGAGCGGCGAATGCCGCAATACGGCCCGTCACAAGGTGGGAATACGATCAGCCAGCTTTGACCCGAAGCATTCAGGCGTCCTCGGATGCCTTCTCCGCGTCCCCTTCCCCGGCTTCCCGGTTCACCTGATCAATCCAGTTCTGCAGATTGTAGTAGGTTGTAATACGGGCGATTTGGCCATCGCGGATTTCAAAAAAGCTTCCTGCCGGCAGCTTGTAGGTCTGCCCTTCGGCCGGCGGCAGGCCTTCATCTGTACCGATATAGGTACCATGGACGATAAATTCCGCTGCAGCGCGAGTGCCTTCTTCATTGACGAAAAGTACAATATCGGAAAGCCGTTCCTTGTAGCAGCGGGTCATGTGGACATTGAACGACCAGAATTTGTCCTTGCCGACCCGACGCTCCCCCTGATTGACATCATGGATCAGGTCATCGGTCACAAGGCTCTCCATCTTCTTGGTATCGCCAGCATTGAACGCTGCGAAATATGTGTCGATCAGGAACCGGGACTGCTTGTTGGGCATGAGATATCACCAAGGCAAGTTTCAATTTGGCCGCGAGTTTGCCTGCAGGTCCTCAAACGCGCAAGAGGCGCTGCGAACTCTGGTTTACGGATCTTCACCGAAACCACTTCCATTGCGCCAAAGTCAGGGAAACACACTCGACCAAGCGGTTGTTCGATTGAAACGCCTACATGGTGACACCGCGAAGTTTCATTTAATAATATTTTTCTTTCTTTATTTGACCGCTTGATATAATAAGTATTTTCTTTCTTTATTGAGGTTACCATGTCCACCAGTTCGCCAGCGCAATTTCCCGCAAGCCAACCTGATCAATCAGGACTGTTCTCGCCAGGCCGGCTCGCCGGTACGCTCGCTCTCATTCTTGGCGTTGGCTCCCACGCCCTCAACAGTTTTGTGACCACGGCCGTTCTACCGGACATTATTCGCGATCTCGGT
>NZ_JAILWL010000267.1 GCF_025698965.1 Roseibium sp. | reverse complement strand
GATCATGCCGGGATCAGCGTGCATGAGCAGCTTCTCCTCGGAGCTGGAAGGAACCCTGATATTCTGATCCGCCATTTCCGCCAGCGGTTCCATGAAGTCGACAATATCGCGGATGAGTTCAGGCAGTTCGAAATCCTGATAAGAAGCCGTTCCCGCGCTTGCCTCGATGCGGGAGATGCGCAACACGGTCTCGATGATTGAATTCAGCCGCTGCACCTCATCCTGAGCCGCCTCGATATCTTCGCGCGGGCTTCTATGGCTTTCTATCTTGTCCAGTGCCTGGTTAAGCGAAATCTGCGCATTGGAGAGCGGCGTCTTGATATCATGCGCGATGGAGGAAGCAGTCGACTGCATGCCTTCCATCAGGCGGGCCAAACGGTCCAGATGCCAATTGACCTCGCCTGAAATGCGATCGATCTGATCGTTGTCTTCGGAGACTTCAAGTCTGGCATCGATCTCTCCCCTGGAAATGTCCTGCATGACGATCTCCATGGCGCGCAGCTTTCGCAGGGATTTCCGGCTGGCAAAATATCCAAGCAGCAACGTGCAAAGCGTGATCGCGCTTCCCAGGAAAATGAGCCAGAACACCAGCCATTCTCTTGCAGCGTCAATGATGTGACTGCTGCGCCCGACGACAAGGGTAAGGTCATCGAGAGACACACGCTTGAGATAGAAACCTTGAGGGGTTTGCGCTGCGTGTGCGTAGCTGATCTCGGTTTTCTGCCAGCCGATATTCGGCGGCATCGAGGTCAGTGACCCTGCCAGCCGCAGACCGCCGCTGTCGAAGACCCCGGTGGCATGCCCAACCGGCAGAGCGTGCTGCGTCAGGTTGTTGACCGCGGTCACCAGTCCGGCCTGTCCCTGGGCGCGGTAGATCTGTTCAAGCAGAACGATCTCTTCTTCCGACTGCGCCCGCAATTCGCTTTCAAGCGTGTTGGTCACAGCCAGCACAAGCAGCGCTCCGGCCACTACGATCATCACGATGAAGGCGCACGCAACCTGCAGTGAGGATTTGAAGGCCAGACCCGACCTGATATCAGCGGGGCGCACGGAGCGAATACCCGACATTGCGTATGGTCTGGATCAACGGAACATCGAACGGCTTGTCGATTTTCTGGCGCAGTTTGCTGATATGCGTTTCAACGACCGAGGTTCCCGGATCGAAATTAAAACCCCAGATCTTCTCAAGCATCATGGTGCGCGTGACGACCCGTCCGGCGTTTTCCATCAGCAGCTGCAACAGGGCAAACTCCTTCTGTTGCAATTCAATCGGCACGTTTTTGCGTTCCGCCGTGCGAGCCAGGAGGTCCAGTCTGAGGTCATGGACCTTCAGTTCCGTCGTCGCTGTCGTCTCCTGCGGACGACGCGACAGGGCAGTGATCCTGGCCAGCAACTCGGAAAAGTGAAACGGCTTGACCATGTAGTCGTCACCGCCTGCAAGCAGACCATCCACCTTGTCGTCGACATCCCCCAGAGCCGTCAGGAAGATCACCGGAAGTTTGCTCGTGGTCGCCCTGAGCGCTTTGACAAGTGACAACCCATCCATGCCCGGCAGCATCCGGTCGACAATCGCAAGATCACAATCATTGTAGAGACAGTAAGTGAGAGCCTCGCGGCCATCTGTCAGCCAGTCGACAGTATGCCCGTTCTCGACGAGCCCGTTACGGATGTAATCCGCCGCCTTTTGATCATCCTCTGCAAGCAAGATCTTCATTCAGGTATCCAAGACGTGATGCCGTCTTTAAGTGATATCAGCGGAATTGCAATATGCAAACACCTGAAACCTAAACAGGAATGGCGACACAGAACGTTGAAATGCCACGCAGCGACATGACGGACAGATATTCAAAACCCCGGCAGGGCGTGTTTATTTGACCAGGGCAATTCGCGGCTGAAGCTTTTGGATGCTCTCGCTGTCGTCCAGAGGCCGGTGCGCCTTGAAGTGATCTTTCAGGAAAGTGACAAACGCCCTGAGACTGGGAGCCATGCCTCGATGCGGATGAAAAACCGCATTGAACATGACTGACGGCCCACGCCATTGCGGCAGAACCGCTGCCAATTCACCCGTTGCAACATGCTCCCGGGCAAGCCATGCCGGCAACAGAGAGACCCCCATTCCCGAGATTGTCAGGCTCAGGACAGCTTCATGATCCTTTACACCGACCCGCGGCAAAACCGTTACCTCTGTGGCATCGTTTCCACTTGTCAGTTCCACCCGCAAAGGACCGAACCCGGTCCTGCTGGCAACGAACGCATGCGCCTCGAGATCTGCTGGGGATCTGATCTCGTCGGTCGTCCCAAGATAGCCTGGCGCTGCAAACAGATACTGGCTGGAGGACCCCAGAGGCACCGCGCATAAGGTGTCATCCTCGATCTCTCCCTTACGAACCGCGACATCACACCGTTCTTCGATCAGATCCACCTTGCGGTTGCTGAACGCCACATTGAGCCGGATATTGGGATAGGACTCCAGGAATTTAGGCAACAGCGGCAGGATGAATGAGCGCCCAAGCGTTTCCGGCAGACTGACATTCAAAAGCCCGCTCGGAGAAGAATTCATCGCCATCATGGCGGCATCCGCGGCACGCCCTTCCGCGACCAGCCTGGCGCAATATTCGTAGTAGACGCGCCCGCTCTCCGTCAGGCCGATCTTTCGCGTTGTGCGATGGATCAATTTTAGGCTGAGCCGGTCTTCAAGCGCGGAAATTCGCCTGCTGACATTCGACTTCGACATATTCATCACATTCGCGGCGGATGTGAATCCGTTGTTTTCCACCACAGCTGCGAACACAGCCATATCTGTCAGTAATTCAGGGTCCATATTATCCCGCTCACGCAACAAACTGTTTCAATCTTTTATATTGTTTAGCTCAGGAATGCAATTAGACTGATAAAAATTAAAAAAGAGCCTGAAAATAATCTTTTCGCGGTCTCAGATAAAAATATCGACAAAAATTGAAACTCAGTCACGTTCGGCATTTCGGGAGGAAATCGATGAACAGGAAGACAATCACCAATCTCTTGGGCGGGGTTGCCCTGACCGCTGTGAGTATCCTCGGAGGAACGACGGCCGCCTCGGCTGTCGAGCTGCCTTGTACCACTGCCAAACTCATTGTTCCCTGGGGTGCTGGAGGCGGCACCAGCGTGATTTTCGGCATCTTCGAAAAGGCAATCGACTCCTCAGACGCACCCGTCAAGGTCAAGGTCGTGACCGTACCCGGCCAGGGTGGCGCCAAGGGAGCCAAGGAGGCACACGCGGCCAAGCCGGACGGCTGCACCTTGTTCGCGATCCACCAGCACCTCCCGGTCAACTACATCAACGGTGTTACCGACTTCAGTTGGGACGGGTTCGAGCCGGTCGCCATGCTGACGGACACCCCGGAAATCATCGGCGCAGGCGGTCATGTCCCGTATGAGGATCTGGAGGGCATGCTTGCCGCAGCGAAGGAAAACCCCGGAGCGATCCCAACAGGTGTTTCCATGGGGGCGACCAGTCACTTTCTCTGGATCATGCTTGGTGCGAAGACCGACACGGATTACGCCTATGTCCCCTTCCAGGGCGGCACGGCTGGGCGCATCACTGGTCTGCTCAACGGATCCATCGACCTTGGCGGCATCAACATGGCGGCAGCTCGTACCCAGCGCGGCGACGGTAAACTGAAAGCATTCGCTATCGCCGCCGACGAACGCAATCCGCTGATCCCGGACGTGCCGACGCTCAAGGAAAAAGGTGTCGACATGACCTATTCCCTGACCCGGGGCGTTATGCTGCCTAAGGGAACTCCGAAGGAAATCGTCGATTACTGGGCCGGTGTATTCAAAGCCCCAACCGAGGACCAGGAATTCGTCGACGCCCAGGCAGCCAAAGGCACGGCCGTCGTCTATCTCGGACCGGAAGACTATGCGGCATGGTGGGAAGGAACTGAAAAGGAGTTCCTCGACGCTGCCAAGGCGCTGAAGGTTGGCCGCTTTCAATAATGCGAACGCCACCTTGCACTAAACAACTGCGGAACCATGCCTTGTTCTTGAGGCATGGTTCCTCATCTCCTCGGAAGTCTTGAAAATGTCACTCAATCGAGACGCCTTTGTTGCGGTGTTTTTTCTGTTTTTGTGCGCGGTCATGTTCACCGCCTCCACAAATCTGCCGCCGGCCATGTTCGGGCAGATGTCACCGGCGCTCTGGCCGCGAATTATCCTGGTTCCACTGGCCCTGCTGTCCGCACTGCTGCTGATCCAGTCACAGCGTCATCCGGTCGAGACAGAACGGAAGACGTTTTCCGAATGGCTTCAATACAACAAGAACCCGTTTTTCTGTTTTCTGCTGTTCTTTCTGTTTCTCGTTACGATGCCTATTGCCGGCATGCTGCTCGGCGGATTGGCCTATGTCTTTTTGACCCTGAATGTGCTTGGAGGCTGGAAGCCCAGCCAACTTGGTCTTCACGCAGCCATTTCCGCCGTCTTCGTTATTGGAATGTGGGCGATCTTCACCCAGCTGCTAGGCGTTCTGTTGCCTGAGGGCGAAATCCTTAGGGTGTACTGAGACATGGGTCTTTTTGAAAGTCTGGCAAGCGCCGCACCCGAGCTTTTCACCATCAAGACCATGCTCCTGATGATGGTCGGGACCATGGCTGGCCTGATCGCAGGCGCCATTCCCGGTTTCACCATTGCAATGGCTGTTGTCCTGGTCCTGCCATTCACGTTCTCGATGACACCGGTCGAGGGCCTGGCCACGATGATCGCCGTCTATGTCGGTGGACTTTCCGGTGGTCTCATGTCGGGCATCCTGACTGGAATTCCGGGAACACCTTCCTCGGTCGCCACCACGTTTGACGGTTATCCGATGGCGCGTGGAGGCAAGCCGGGTCTGGCCCTTGGCATTGGCGTTTGGGCTTCGTTCTTCGGCGGCGTCATCGCCTCCATCGTCTTGATGGTGGTCGCACCGCAACTCGCAATGATCGGCCTGGAGTTTCAGCCGGTCGACTATTTTTCGCTGATCCTTTTTGCCCTGACCGTCACAGCAAGCATGGCGGGGGATCAGATCCTGAAAGGATTGATGGCAGCCTTGTTTGGCCTCTTGATCGCCACTGTCGGCAGCGATGTGGTGTTCGGTCAGCCCCGCTTTACCTTCGGAATCGATTCAGTCGCGCAAGGGTTCGCCTTTCTGCCGGTCCTTGTAGGACTGTTTGCCTTCAGCCGTCTTCTGGGGGATGTGCGCACTTCCGAAAAGGCACATCAACGCCTCGGCGGAAACGAGGCGCACGCGGTTCACATCGATTATCTGGGAGCGGCCCGAGAGGTGATCAGCCGGTGGGGCAACATCCTACGTTCCTCCCTGATCGGTGTCTTTGTCGGTGTTCTGCCGGCTGCAGGCAGCACCATTTCCAACATCCTCGCCTATGATCAGGCCAAGAAAACCAGCAAGGAGTCCGACAAGTTCGGAACCGGTGCTGTGGACGGCATCATCGCGCCGGAATCCGCCAACAACGCAACGGCTGGCGGTGCGCTGATCGTCATGATGGCTCTCGGTCTTCCGGGGGACATCATGACCGCCATCATGCTCGGGGCATTGCTGATCCATGATGTGATCCCCAGCCCTTCTTTCATATCCGACGAGCCTCAGATCGCCTATTCGATCTTCCTGGCCTTCTTCGTCGCGAACTTCATGATGCTGTTCCTGCAATCCTTCACGCTGCGCGGCTTTGTCCTGATCACCAAGGTGAAAATGTACATGCTGGCGGCGGTAATCCTGTTCTACTGCTCAGTCGGCATTTTCGCGCTCAACAACATTACCTACGACATGTGGACCCTGTTCATATTCGGTATCATAGGATTTGTCCTGCGCGCACTCGGTTTCCCGATTGTGCCAATGGTTCTCGGTGTGGTGCTTGGCGGAATTGCCGAAGCCCGCCTCAGTCAGGTCTTCGCCCGTTCGGACGACATCATGGTCTTCATCAGCCGTCCGTGGTCGCTGTTCTTCCTGCTGCTGGGATGCTTCTCACTGGTCTTCCCGTTTTACCAGAAGAACATCGGCAAGATGTCGTGGACCCGGTTCTTCGTCCCGGCATTGCTTCTGGTGCAAGCCGTACCGGTATTCATGATGCCCGGCATCGCCCGCCCGGCAGTTGCGATTCTTATGGCCGTCACCGGAGCACTGATGATCCTTTACCGATTGCAGAACACCACAAACCCGGTTGCGGGCGAACCTAAACAGTCATCTGATTAGTTCCACCTCAGGAGTAAACTTCATGGATTTGGGAATCCGCGGAAAGACCGCGCTGGTGCTCGGCGCATCCCAAGGGCTGGGCCGCGCAATTGCAGAAAAGCTGGCAGAAGAAGGCGCCAACGTCATTTTGACGGCCCGCAGCACGGAAAAACTGCAGGCTCTTGCAGAACAGCTTGCTCTGGAACACGGCATCTCTGCAACACCTCTCGCTCTGGACCTGTCAGACGCGGAGGCAGTTGCAGAATTTTGCGATCGTGTCCGCAGCGAACTCAAACCCGATATCCTACTGAACAATGCAGGCGGACCACCGCCTTCCCCTTCGCTGGGTGTAACCGGTGATATCTGGCAGCGCTCTGCGCAGACCCTTCTCTTCAGCCTGTTCCAGATCACGGAAGCAGCTGTAGAAGGCATGAAGGATCAAAACTGGGGCCGTATTCTTGCGATCGGCTCCTCCGGCGTCGTTCAACCCATTCCCAATCTGGCGGTTTCCAATACCATTCGTGGTGCCATGGCCGGGTTTTGCAAGACATTGTCCAACGAGCTTGCCGGGCACGGCATCACCGTAAACATGATTTTGCCGGGCAAGATCGACACTGACCGCGTTGGCCAGCTCGATACCGCACGTGCCAAACGTGAAGGCAAATCACTTGAACAGGTTCGCACGGAAATTGCCGCCTCTTTGCCCGCCAGGCGCTATGGCCGGCCTGACGAGTTCGCAAGTGTCGCAACATTTCTTCTGAGCGACCCTGCCGGATATGTGACCGGTCAGATGACCCGTGTCGACGGCGGTATGATCAAAAGTATCTGATTGGGAACATCGACATGTCGAGCGTACTGGAAATGCAGTCATTGACCGCACGGGAAGCCAAACCGGCCCGTACTGGAGGGCGCATCCTGGCCGATCAGCTGCAGCTGCTTGGCACCGACACGGTCTATTGTGTGCCGGGAGAAAGCTTTCTCGGCCTGCTGGAGGGGCTCTATGCCCAGAAGGATCAGATAAAGGTCGTGACCTGCCGGCACGAGTCCGGCGCCTCTAACATGGCCGATGCTTACGGCAAGCTGACCGGCAAGCCGGGCATCTGCGCCGTGACACGCGGTCCCGGCGCAACCAATGCCTCGAACGGGATCCACACCGCATTTCAGGATTCCACGCCGATGATTGTTCTGATCGGCCAGGTCGGACGCAGCATGCTGGACCGAGAAGCCTTTCAGGAAATCGACTACCGACGTATGTTCGGGCAAATGGCCAAATGGGTCGTCCAGATAGACGATCCGCGCAGGATCCCGGAATATCTGGCGCGCGCCTGGAAGACGGCTTTGTCCGGACGTCCCGGACCCGTTGTGCTGGCCTTGCCTGAAGACGTTCTGACGGAAACCGCAGTCTGCGAGAACCTGCGCCCCACCCCTCTGCCGAAAGCCGCACCGGCACCGGACGCGATCTCATCTCTTGAGCAAATGCTGAAGAAGGCAGAAAAACCGCTTCTCGTCCTGGGCGGCCCTTCCTGGAGCCAGGCATGTACGGAAAAGGCCCTTGCATTTGCCGAAAGGACGGGGCTTCCCGTCGCCACCACCTTTCGCTGTCAGGACTACATCGACAACAGCCATGAAAACTATGTCGGCGTGATCGGCATTGCCCCCTTGCCCAAGCTGCGCAAACGCCTGCTTGAGGACGTTGACCTGCTGATAGCTGTCGGGCCTCGCTTCGGCGAGATGACGACCCAGGGATACTCCCTGCTCGGCATCCCGACGCCGCGCATGACATTCGTGCACGTCCACCCGGGCCCGGAAGAACTCGGTCAGGTTTATCAGCCGAACCTGTCAATTGTCTCGGATCCCGAGCTCTTTTTCGATACGGCAAATCTCATCGAATGGAACGAGGGCACAGTCCGTTGGGCAGACTGGCGACAGGACCAGCGCAAGGACTACATCTCGTTCCTTCAGCCGACGGATGTTCCCGGTCCGGTCAACATGGGTCGGATTATCCGGCATCTGACATCGGCAATGCCCGCGGATACCGTAATTTCGAACGGTGCCGGCAATTATACGGTCTGGGTACATCGCTTTCATGAACATCTCGCCTATCGAACGCAACTCGCCCCGACCAGCGGGTCGATGGGCTACAGTGTTCCCGCCGCCATTGCAGCGAAACTGCAGGCACCTGAGCGGGAAGTTGTTTCCATCGCCGGGGACGGGTGTTTCCTCATGACAGGTCAAGAACTTGCAACAGCTCACCAGCACGGTGCCGATATCATTTACATCGTCGTCAACAACGGCATGTACGGTACAATTCGCATGCATCAGGAACGCCACCATCCCGCCCACGTGATTGCAACGGATCTGGTGAATCCCGACTTTGTCGCCTACGCGTCCTCCTTCGGCATTAAAGGCGAACGTGTCGAAACCACCGGAGCCTTTCCCGAAGCCCTGCAGCGGGCGCGCTCCACAAAGGGCGGTTACCTGATCGAGATCGTTGTGGACCCGGAAGCGCTTACTCCAACACAATCGCTTTCAGCCGCACGGGTCCAGGGTGAGAAAACACTCGCCGCGAACGCCTGAAGGGCACAGATTCAGCCCCGCAATTTCAGATAGGAAAATCGGAAAAGACAATGATCGTTGAGCAGCGCATTTACTCCCTCCAGATCGGCGCCGTGCCGGAATATCTGAAGCTCTATGAAAACGAAGGCCTGGCAATC
>NZ_JAILWL010000266.1 GCF_025698965.1 Roseibium sp. | reverse complement strand
CAGGATCATTGCGGCTCGTGCCGGGCCTGTCTCGACAGCTGCCCGACAGATGCATTTCCTGCGCCCTATCGGCTCGACGCGCGAAGATGCATCTCCTATCTGACGATCGAACACCCCGGCCCCATACCTGTTGAATTCCGCAAGCCGATGGGCAACAGGATATACGGGTGTGACGATTGTCTGGCAGCCTGCCCGTGGAACAAATTCGCCGATGCCGCCCGAGAAGCCAAGCTGGTTGCCCGAAACGACTTGAAAAGCCCACAACTTGCGGATCTCCTGGAGCTTGATGACCCGGCCTTCCGCAAACTCTTTTCAGGTTCCCCGGTCAAGCGGATCGGGCGCAACAGGTTCCTGCGCAACGTCCTGATCGCAGCCGGCAATTCGGAACGCCCAAGCCTTCTGGAAAAGATCGTTCCGCTGCTGGAAGACCCGGACGCGACCGTCAGGGGCGCAGCCGTCTGGGCCTTTTCCCAGCTGGCACCTGCTGAGACGATCCTTCACCGGAAAACAGCCGCAATGCCAGGTGAAACCGATGAAAGTGTAAAAACCGAATGGCAAATATCCACGTCCTGATACCCCGCACGTGATTCGACCTTGTCCTGAGAATGGTACATAGTCATGGACAGGCCGAAGAAGTCTCCCTATATGCGATCTGACCTTGATTGACGCGGTCATTTCCGATCATCCGATTTGGAGCCAAAACATTGATTTCTCTATCCTCATATCGATCCATTCCCCGAACCGCGAAAGCCCGAGCCCAGCTTCTTTCGCTCAGTACCGCACTGGCGCTTGTGTCCGGATCAGCCTTTGCTGAAGACACTGGCCTTGCAGCGTTCAATGCCTATGTCGAGGGCTTGAAAAAGCTTGGCCTCCAGGTTGAAAACGGGGCGATCGACTATGATACGGGAAGCGACACGCTCACCGTTACCGACAGCAAACTCACCTTTTCAGGAACATTCACGGAAAGTCCGGAAGAAAAGCCGGACGCAACCGGAAACGACGATGCAACAACCAGCACACCGGCTGATCTGAAGCAACTGGACTATTTGATTTCGATGGTCTCCGGCACCGTCACCATTACCGGCCTGACCCACGACAACAACGAATTTTCCGCTGCCAGCTGGACCTATTCCGACGATACCGAGCTTCTTGTTACCGGAGAGGCCAAAGGGGCAGGTCGCCTGAAAATCGACGGCCGCCTCGCCGGAACTTTGGCAACAAACTACAGCTTCACCATGCCCGAGATCCCGGCTGAAGATCCGGATCACCAGGTTAGCCGGTGGCTGCCGTTCGTAAAAGCCACCTTGTTGACCTCCTATGACGAAGTGAAGGTCGACAGCACCGGTCTGACGATTGAAGCTTATGAAACCAGCGGTGATCAGGAAACGCTTGTTCTTTCCGGGACAATGCAATTGGACGGATACCGGATAGCAAATGCAGCTGACGGGCGCGTCGGAGAATATTCCATCGACAGCATGACCCAGAATTTGCAGACGCTGGACATATCCTCCGGTGGCATGCTTTCCCAGACAACAAGCCAGGGTAAGACAATTTACCAGGACATGGATATTGCCGCGTTTATCGACCTTTTCGATCCGGCCGTTCCTGAAAGCAGTGAAGAACGCACCCTCGTCGGCTCTGTGTCGGCTGTCGACTACACAAGCAGCCAGGAGATTGCCCCGGGTGTTCCCCTTCAGATAGATGTCGAGAAGGTCACTGGAACCAACTTCACTATCCTAAAGCGTGAAAACAGCCTCCTGTCACTGCTTGATGACCTTTTGAGCGCTCAGGAACCGGCGCCGGAAGAGTTGATCACCAATCTCTTCCAACTCTACCGTTCCTTTGCAATGGAAGATGCCCGGATGAGCGGCATCAAGGTGACTGTTCCACCCATAGTTTCACCGGAAGAAAGCACTGTTTCCATCAAGGAAGTGGCTCTGAGTGACATAAGTTCCGATGGTATCGGCGAAATGATGATGGTCGGGCTGGATGCGCCCAACCTCCCGGAAGGGGCCTCGGTCAAACTCGACTGGGCTGCAATCCGCGACATCGAGTTCGCCGAATATGAACCGATGCGCGCTATGATCGACACATTGGTCGCGGATCCAAGTTTTGGCGAAAACCACCCGCTGGAGGTTGCCCGTGCCTTCATGCCGCGTTCATTTGGCTATGAAGTGGAAAGCCTGCTTGTGAACGTTCCCGATGTGGGCCTCACCCAGATCGGCCAGGCTGAAATGAGTGTCTCGACCACCGTTCCACCTGTACCGACGAGCTTCTTCGTCAGAAATGACGGTATCCGGATTCCGGTAAAGGCCATTGAGGATGCCGAGGTCCAGGCTCTTCTACAGGAACTTGGCCTGGAGGAAGTCGTCTGGTCGGATGAAACCCGTTTCTACTGGGATGAAGCGACTTTGGAGCTGCGGCTGGAACGCCTGATGCTCGAAATCGAGGGGCTCGGTATGGCGGAAGCTTCCGCCCGCTTTGCCAATGTTCCCAAGGAACTGTTTGAAGATCCGGAAGGACAGGGTCAGATGGCAGCAATTGTCGCGCAATTTGTCGACGCCTCGTTCGTTTTCAGAGATGCCGGACTGACCACAAAGGGCCTGAAACATGTCGCCGAAGCACAAGGCATTCCGGAAAATGTCTTCCGTGAGGTACTGGTAAGCCAGGCCGTGGATGCAACCGCTCCGATCGGCAACGAAGCCTTCACAAAGATGGTCCAGGACGCTGCAACAAAGTTCCTGAACAATCCGAAGGAACTGAAAGTCACGATCGCACCGGCAAATCCTGTCCCCCTGGCCCAGATCCTCGGCAGCATGGCAGCTCCGCAAACATTGCCGGATCTTCTGAATATCAAGGTCGAGGCGAACTGAGGCTTTCGGCAAAAGCAGCAAATAGAAAGTGGCCTGGGCCAATAGCCCAAATCCAGAATTTGCCGTGAACAATGCGATCTCCCCCGTTAGCTCACAGGACTAACGGGGGAGATTTTTTTTAAAAGAACTGAAACATGTGAGATCCGGAGTGCCACCATCAGAAACCGCCATCGATCAAGTGCCATGAATGGCGGCTTGGATCTCATTGCGGATCTGCCTTGGGCCCAGTGCGACGTCGACCTTGGGGCCGGGAAGCGACTAGCGGGTTTTGGAACAGGCTTCTAGCAAATCGAACATTCGCACAAATCAGGTCGACTGTTGCTCCCGGCCAAAAGCTGACTTTCGTGCTCTGTGCAACAAATCACCGCTTTGAGCCCAGTTCAACCGATGCTGCAAGATCTACGAATGGCCGCTTGAAGGTATTTTCGAAATGTTCCCATACATTTACAGATCTAACCTGGTGGTTGCGGGGCAATCCTCAAAAGCGGGTTGCCAACCATTCACAAAATGCCGTTGATGCGCGTTTCTCGGCTGTGGCAGTATTTCGTTGGACGACGTAATGTGACTGACCGTTTGCGAACGGATCACCGACAATTTTGATAGTTCGACCCGCCGCGATGGCTTGCTGCGCAAACCGCTCAAACATAATGGCACATCCGTTCTCGGATGCTGCCAATTCACAGGCAGCTACAGAGGTATCAACGACAATGCGCGGGGAAATGTTGTCAGTTGGCAGGCCATTGGCAGAAAGATAACGCGCCCAATGGTCATCAAAGCCCAAGACGTGAATCGCTTCGAGCTGACCCAGATCTGCAGGACTTTGGATCTTCGTTGATGTTTGAATCCCGCAAACGGGTACGATCCGCTCGTCTGACAGCTTGACCATGCGTGGGTCAGATTGGTTCTGCGCGGCCAACAAAATCTCGACATCTACGGGATGTTTTTCCAGCTCGTTTTGCCACAGCGATGTTACAAGCTTGATACCGATGTTGGGATGTCCCCCCTGGAAGGCAGATAATTTCGGTGAAAGCCAGATGATCATCGCCGCAGAGGCGCGCACAATGATGGTTGTATCCAACTCTGGTCCGAAAAGCCCGCTTGTTGAAAACTCGATGTGTTCAAGGGCGTCACGCACTGAGATCAAGTAGGCCTGACCGATGTCCGTAAGCTGCAGACTTCTGGCACCGCGAATGAACAGGTTTTGCCCCAACTTGGTCTCTAGGCCTTTGATGTGCTGACTGACTGCCGTTTGGGTCAGGCCCAGTTCATGGCTTGCAGCTGTGAAACTAAGGTGCCGGGCGGCGGCGTCGAAGGTGCGTAGCCAATTCAAGTTGAGGTTCTTTTTCATCCCAATAGGATAAAAAATTTATGTTCATGAGAGCAAATAGTTTCGTTTTTCTTACTGTCAAAGCCCGCTTAACAATGGGAAGCACCTCAAATGTGAGGCCAGTGTTTAAAGGGAGAATACGATGCCACAGACCAGCCTCGGCACAGAAACAGACATGGCCCTGAACCTTGTCGATCTGGCACGCTACCCGATTGCTGATCTGGAGACAGGCGAAGGCGCGGAGTTTCTCAAAACGTGTCAGGACCATATGGAAACGCTCGGCTGGTGCAATTTGGATGGGTTCATCCGCCCTGATGCCCTTGTCGCCCTTGAAGACGAAGCGACCAACCTTTTGCCAGGTGCCGAGGTTCTGACCATAAAGCGAAACATCTATCAGGGTGCAATTGATCCAAATTTGCCTGCAGATGACCCCAGACGCCGCGAATATACCCATGTTGCGACTCAATTGGCCAACGACCAATTGCCCTCAAACACGTTGATCCAACAGCTTTATCAGTCAGAGATTCTCACTGATTTCGTCCGACGTGTACAAAAGAAGCCCGTGCTTTACCGCTGCGCTGATGAATTTCAAGCATTGAATGTTGTGGCACTTTACCCTGGCAGTTGGCACGCATGGCACTACGACACGACTGAATGCACAGTAACGTTGCTTTTGAAAGCTGCGGAAAGTGGTGGCGATTTTGCTTTCCTTCCCAATTCCCGCACCGATGAGACAGAAGACCGCGATGCCGTGGATCGCTTGCTAGAAGGTGACATGTCGCAGGCGCAAAAATTCGACCGGGGAGCCGGAACGTTCACGCTGTTTCGCGGCGGATATTCCTTGCATGGTGTTACCGAAGTGCGTGGTGCACATCCCAGAGTTACAGCAATTTTGACCTACGATGAACAAGAAGGCCGCGTCATTAGCGACGACATCAATGTGCGCATCTATGGCAGACGTGTCGAAAAAATTCTTAGCGATCGCAAAGCCGCGTCAGCACAGGCGCAATAAGGATAAACCTGAATGAAAACTGCTCTTCTCGTTATTGATGTGCAAATGGCACTCGCTCATGAAGACGCCGCCGGTGCCGCGCGATCATGCCCTGAAGCTTCCGAAAACATCGCACGATTGCTGTCGCAGTTTCGCGCTTCCGGCGACAAGATCATCCATGTCCATCACCATGGCATTGATCCGGATGATCCGTTTCATCCAGACGCACCAGGCGCTGCTGTTCAGCCATTTGCAGCGCCTCTGAACGATGAGCAGGTGATCATCAAGCACGTATCCAGCGCATTTGTCGGAACGACACTTCTGTCGGATTTGCAAGATGCCGGTGTTGAGCGCGTGATCATCTGTGGTGCAACCGCCAATCACTGCGCGGAATCGGCTGCACGTTCGGCCAGCAGCCTTGGTTTTGATATGGTCTATGTTTCTGACGCTGTTTGGGCCTACGACACAACGGGGCCAGATGGTGTGACCCATACCGCCAAGCAAATTCACTCAGTCACGCTCGCAAACCTTAACGGCGAATTTGGTATGGTTCAATCGACTGATGAAATCTTAGCCACCGCATAAAAACCTACCTTGGGAGACGAACACATGCGCATTGGCTTTATCGGGCTTGGCACGATGGGTGGGGCGGCGGCCCTGAATTTGATCAAAGGCGGGCATCGGTTGGCGGTTTGTGATCTGGACCCTGACCGTGCCAAACAGCATATTGAACTAGGAGCAACTTGGGCTGACACGCCCGCTATGGCCGCCAAGGGTGCGGAAATCGTCTTCACCATGGTGTTTGGTCCAAAGCAGATCGAACAAGTGGTGCGAGGTGAGAACGGGCTTCTTTCGGCGATGAGGGAAGGTCAAATCTGGGTCGATATGACAACCAACCAGCCCAGTCTGGCGCGGACTCTTGGCAAAGAACTTGCGAGCAACGGGGTCCAGGCGGTCGATGCACCGGTTACCGGTGCCGTTGATGGTGCGCGCAATGGAAACATGACCCAATTCGCCGGTGGCGACGAAGGAACTATTGAACGTATACGTCCTGTGATGGAGTTGATGGGCCCTATGCACTACATGGGCCAAAGCGGCAGCGGCTCGATCACCAAACTCGCCAGCAATCAGCTCTGGGCCATACACGCCACCGCGATGGGCGAAGCACTGGTCATGGCTGTGAAATCCGGCGTTGATTTGCCGCGCGCGTGGGACGCTCTAAAGATCGGGGCCAGCGAAAGCTGGTGCATGCACCATGATGCCCCGTCGGTCTTTGCTGGGCACTACGATCCATCCTTCACGCTGGACCTATGTCAAAAAGATTTGGGACTCATTGTCGAGGCCTGTGATGATGCTGGGACAGCAGCGCCAGCAACGCGACTGGTGCGCGCGCAATTTGAGGAAGCGCGACAACTTTACGGCGGCGAAAAAGGCGAACTGCATGTGGTCAAGCTGGAAGAAGATGCTGCGGGAGTGTCACTGCGAATGGATGGAAACTGGGTGCCTCATTGGAAGAAGTAATGAGGAGGATCCCTATCGGCGCTCTATCAAGGTCTCAGAAGAAGACATTGGCGTAACCTCAGCGAAATAGCGCTTAGTCAGAATCTCAGTCTTTTGTTCTCCACACAACGAACGTCCGGTTTTGGAACCTCGTCACGAGCCAATGTATGGCTGAAATGAAGGCACATTGTTGCCGTTCAGTACACTCGCAGCGAAGGTCGGTTTTGAGCCAGAGAGGAGACTGTCGGGAGTTGCGCGCCTTCTCGCAGCAAAAAAAGATGACCCCGGCCAACGTAAAATCAATTCAATCCGTTCAAATAACCTGACGCAGAACCGCTTCCAGACATGGAGAAAAAGACGCCGTTATCGCGCTCAGCGCTGTTTGACTGATTCCTGACCCTGTTCCTCAGAGCCTCTGCTGTAATGGATACTCCAACCTCAAGGTTTGAGTGGTGTTCACCAAGGCTTGGATCAATCAGGCCATGCTGGTAATCGTCCACAAGCGCTTCAGGGAGATCAACCAGCCAGAAGTTTTCATCAGACTGGAAGGACAGAAGGATCTTGTACGGGTCAATCCCGTGTTCTTTGATCATCGCCTCAATCAGAACCATGCCGTCATCAGGTGAAAGGCCCATCTCCTCACGAATGGCCCGGGGGGCTTCTGTATATCTGTAGGCGGGTGGCGCCCTGCGCGGCAGTCGAAAGAACAATGGTGGCTTTTCAAGCAGGCTGGGGCAGAGAGCACCAATTTTTTCGATGAAGACATTTCCGACACCGAAATCGTCGCCAAGAAAGGCAATCATGTGTTCAACCGATTTGAAGGCAGTGTGTTCGTGCCCAGCGAATTCGGCGGAATTGGCATCACCGATCCAAACGTCGTTCTGGTAATCGACATCCAAAAGCGTGAATTCACATCCGGTGATCCCGATGCTGAAATTCCATTGGTGCTCAAAAAGACGATTTACGTCTCCCGGATTGCGCATCAGGATCTTGATCCCAATGACACCAAATGGCGCTTCGCGTGAGATCATCTTTTGAACTGCGCCGTCTTGAATATCAAAGACTGTGGAGGTGTTCCACAAGTCGATGAGATGAGACTGGAACTCTGCACCTATCGTATCAATCAGTCTTTCAACGCGGCTCTTACTTGGTGACACATCAGTCTCCGGTCTCTGCTTGGTCACTCATTCTTCCAGACCAATATATGTCCTCTGTGCATCGTTAGGAACGCCCTGCCTTTAAAAAAAGCACCGCTGAAGAGGTTTGGAGAGTCCAGCATAAGACCTTCATCCGACCCACAATGAACGGCTATTCCACGCCCAACTTGTGAATTTAATCCGTCTGCGGTGAATGACGGCTTTCGGGATGTGTTTTCAAGTTACCAGTCGACCGAATTGGAAGCGCGAAGCTTTTGTTCTTGCAGAATGCAGCGAAGGCCTGCTTTGAGCCCGGAAAGGCATCTGAATGTTAGCTTGGTCTGGTCCAGCGATGCTCGATATTCATAAGGTTTGATTCGCTCTCGATTTCCCGGCCAATCTCGACGAGGCCCTCTCGCTTATAAAATCTCAGCGCGTGTAGGTTCTCTTCGCGATCTGCCTTGGCCATATCCAGCAAACGTTTGCCGATACCGGTGCTTCGCGCTTCGGCTACGACGTAGAGTGCACCGATATTGTCGTCATTTCGGGTACAGAACCCAACGATGCGGTTTCCCATTTCCGCAATCCATGCCAAATCGGTCCTGAAGATATCGCTCCAAAATCTCTGCATCGATTGCCGCTCATCCAGCTCGGCCATCCAGGGAGTTTCTGCCGCCCAATCGCGTAGAATGTCGACGCACGCGGCGACATCTGTTTGCTGTCCGGATCGGATGCGGAGGATCATGGAAACATCAATACAGTGTATTTTTGAGGCGGTCTACTTTCGTGTTGTGACCTATCAGGAAGGTCAGTATTGTCCGCAACTCGGCCATTGGTTTTGATCACAACGAATGTCGGCTTTCAGGACGAACCGCGAAAAATTGAACGTCCGAATTGGGCGCGCGGAGCGGTCGTTTACAAAACGTACAGCGAATAAGTGCTTTGTCCGCCAAATCGACCCTCGCAGCGAATGCATCGGGTGGCCGCTTTGATCGTGAGGATTGTTCAAACTTACTTCCAGATGGTCAGCTTCATCATTTTGGAAGACATGGGAATACAAACCGGCCACACATCGACCAGGGGCGGCTAGACCATTTTCATTTTGGGCGGCCAAACTGAAAATGGT
>NZ_JAILWL010000265.1 GCF_025698965.1 Roseibium sp. | reverse complement strand
CCAAGAGAAAGAGGGAACAGACGGTCGGCTTTTTCGGCTTCATTCTGGAGTGTTTCAAGGACAACACCGGACTCTACTGTGATCGTGAAACCGATCGGGTCGACTGAGCGGATCTGGTTGAGGCGGGAGAGCGAAAGCACGATCTCATCCCCGGTTTCCTGCGGGATTTGCCCACCCACAAGACCTGTGTTGCCGCCCTGTGGCACGACCTTCAAATCATGCTTGTAAGCGTAGGCCATCACCGCGCTGACCTCTTCCGTATTGCCTGGTCGAAGCACCATCGGAGTCGATCCCTGATAAAGGTCACGCCACTCGGTCAGGTAGGGGGCTTGATCGTCCGGGGTGGTCAGTACGTTCGCTGTGCCGATCATTCCGGCGAAATGGTCGGCATGGGGAGAGCGCTCCATGAGCGGGGTCCTCGTGAGGTTTGACGGTAAAATCGGGCGACAACATAGAGGGTGTTTCCGCTGCCGTCGACGCCTCATTCCGTCTTGGCGTCTCTTGAAGGAACAAACCCCTTGTGCCATAGGATGCCAGCCCGTTCGGGGTGTAATGGAATTCTTTTCGGAGATGACGATGGCGGAAACGCGCGGACTGATGAACGGCAAACGCGGCCTGATCATGGGTGTGGCAAACAACAAGTCAATTGCCTGGGGTATTGCCAAAGCGTTGGCCGACGCAGGAGCCGAATTAGCGCTCACTTATCAGGGTGACGCATTGAAAAAGCGTGTCGAGCCGCTCGCAGACCAGTTGGGCGCATTTGTTGCCGGACACTGCGATGTAACTGACGGCGAAACAATCGATGCTGTCTTCAAAAACCTTGAAGACAAATGGGGAAAGATCGACTTCGTCGTTCATGCGGTGGCATTTTCAGACAAGACCGAGCTGACCGGCCGGTTTGTCGACACTTCTTCTGACAACTTCAACCGGACAATGGACATTTCCTGCTATTCGCTGACGGCTGTGACGCAGCGGGCGGAAAAACTGATATCCGAAGGCGGTTCCATCCTGACGTTGACCTATTACGGTGCTGAAAAGGTCATGCCGCACTACAACGTCATGGGTGTTGCAAAAGCCGCGCTGGAGACAAGCGTCAAGTATCTGGCCATGGACCTTGGTCCGCAGAATATTCGCGTTAATGCAATTTCCGCAGGGCCTATCAAGACGCTGGCCGCCTCCGGTATCGGCGATTTCCGCTACATCTTGAAGTGGAACGAATACAATTCGCCGCTGCGCCGCACGGTAACGATCGAGGAAGTTGGTGACAGTGCGCTGTTCCTTTTGTCCGACCTTGGCCGTGGTGTGACCGGTGAAATCCAGCATGTTGATTGCGGTTACAACATCGTCGGCATGAAGGCTGTCGATGCTCCTGACATTTCCGTTGTCAAGGACTGACGATCATTGGATCCTGAATGGCCGGTCGTTGACCGGCCATTTTTGTTTTCGCCCTGGCAGTCCTGTTCGGGGCGTTCTTTATTGCGGATAGTTTTATGACCTCCTTTCAGCCAGCAAAAGAACCAGGCGTGCTGCCAAAATTGCATGATCCGGAATTGTTGATTTTCATCCGCCATGGCCAGACCGATTGGAACGCCGAAGGGCGAATGCAGGGCCAGCGCGACATTCCGCTGAACCAGGTCGGCGAAGGGCAGGCGGTCGGTAACGGCGAGAGGTTGAAAGCATTTCTCGATGCGCAGAACATCGACCCGGCAGAATTGGAGTTCGTTTCCTCACCTTTGGGCCGCACACGTGCGACCATGGAGCTGATGAGACATGCCATGGGTCTGGAAAAAGCCAGCTACCGCCTGGAAGACCAGCTCAAGGAAATCACCTTTGGCGACTGGGAAGGATTCACGTTGGAGGATCTGGCCGACGAGGAACAGGACAGGATCCTGCAACGTCGGGCGGACAAATGGGGTTTTGTGCCGCCCAATGGCGAAAGCTACAAAATGCTGGCAGAGCGCATCGGAACATGGTTGAAAACCGTCAACCGGCCTTCGGTAATAGTTTCGCATGGTGGCGTCTACCGGGTCATGCGCGGACTGCTTGAAGGTCTTGATACTGTTTCGGTGCCAAGGCTGGATGTGCCACAGGACAAGGTGTTTGTCTGGCGCGGCAGCCGGTTCTTAGAAGTCTGAGGCAAGTGCTTGCGACCGGGCTGGCGCCGCGTCCTGAAATCGCATTGCCGGGACTACACATTTATTTGACAATGAGCTGCCTCACGATCGGTGATCCTTTTCTGCCGTCCAACGTAGGCAATCACAGCAAGTCTCGAGTGTGTTACTAGGGTGTGTCCAAGGATCGGTGCCGTGTCTGCCGAAGATTTTTACAGTGAATTGCCGAGTTTTACCGACTTCAGCAGTGTAGGTGCGCTCGACGATTATCGTCCGGTTCCCGACGACTGGTTTGTCCTGGCAGCCGACATCGTAAGATCCGGTGACGCTGTCGCGGAAGGGCGCTACAAAGACGTCAACATGATCGGCGCTGCTGTCATCGCGGCGGTTCTCAACAGCGTCGGACGAGAGCGTATCCCCTTTGTATTCGGCGGTGATGGCGCGATGCTTGTCGTGCCTGCCAAAGATCTGGAGCTCGCTTGTGACGCACTAGCCGGCGTCGTGGATCTCGCCCGTCAGGTGATGGAGCTGGAGTTGCGGGCCGCTGCGATTCCTGTTGCGGATCTGCGGCAAATGGGCGGCGATGTCAAATTGCGGAAATACCAGCTCAGTCCCGGCAATCATCTCGCAATGATCTTGGGGGACGGCCTTGCGATTGCCGATCGTATTCTAAAGGACCCTGATGCCAATGCGCCATATGCCATCAGGCGTGAACAGGCGGAACTGCCGCCTCTCGAGGGCCTGTCCTGCCGGTGGGAGCCACTGCCGGCTCAAAACGGCCAGATCGTTTCCCTGATCATCAAACCGTGTGGCAATCGAACGTTGCCGCAGTTCATGGAAGGCTTTGCAAAGGAACTGGGTTTCAATCCCTTGACCGACGACAACAGGACGAAACTGGCCGAAGGTGAACGGCTTTGTTTCAAGTTTCCACCAAGGGGACTGAGCCTGGAAGTTCAATTGACGTCTGCCCGCAATCATTTACGTGGCTGGGCAAAGAGCCTCATTGAATGCGTCGCATTCGTCTATGGGTACGCGACCGGGTGGCGAGTCGGGCCATTTGACCCGAAGAGGTATTTCAAGGAACTGGGCCTCAATACGGACCACCGCAAGATCGGCGACAGTCTGCAACTGGTGCTCGATCTGACGCTGGATCAGCTGAATGCCGTTGAAAACTATCTGACTTCAGCATTTGCCGAAGGCGAGGTCATTTTCGGAATGCACGTATCCAGCGAAGCTTTGATGACCTGTTTTGTCGAAGATATCGGCAAAAGTCAGCATATTCATTTTGTTGACGGATCCAACGGCGGATTGTCGCTCGCTGCGGCGGAATTCAAGAAAAGAAGAGAGGCTCTGGAAGACAGCCTCAAAGCTCCCGGACGGCCTTCAGCGATTGGCTAGGGCCGGTAGGGGCAAGGAAATTCTGCTTGAGGATCAGCGCTGCGAGTGTCTGTTCCGGCACCGCCCTGGATATAAGAAAGCCCTGGATTACATCGCAGCCGTTTTGCGCCAGCCACAACCGTTCGCCTTCCGTTTCAACACCTTCTGCAAGAACACTGATGTCCAGGCTTTTGGCCAGGTTGATCAACGCACTTGTGAATTTCTGCAGGTCTGGTCTGGTGTCGACACCGGACACGAAGCTGCGATCGATTTTCACTCTGTCGACTTTCAGGTCGCGAAGGCTTGAGATACTGGAGTGACCGGTTCCGAAGTCGTCGAGTTCAATGAAAAACCCGAGTTCAGACAGGCGTGCGATGTTTTCCTTGATCGGGGTGGCGGTCACCTCGTCGATCATCACCGCTTCCAGAATTTCCAGGCTGATGACTGCCGGATCAAGACCCGTTTCCCTGACCTGATTGTAGAGGCCTTCGACCGCATTTGCGTTGCTCAGCAGATTGGCCGAGACGTTCAGGCCAAAATGAATCGTACGTCGGGTTCTTCCATTCAGGTGAGCGGCAAGCTGCAGCGTGTCCCTGCGAACGGTGTCTTCGATCCGCTCCATGTAACCCGCTTCGACCGCTGCTGGCAGGAATGAACCTGGATAGCGGACGTGGTCATGATCGACCCATCGTACGAGCGCTTCCGCACCGACCACCTCGTTGGTATGAATGTCAATCTGAGGCTGGAACCAGGGCATGATGTCGCCCTCGTTCATTGCCTTCAGCAGCTCTTTTGCAATCTGACCGTTTTTCTCGAATGCTGTGCGCATTTCCGCGGTGAACCGGGCATATTTCCTTGGGCCGCGTTGCTTTGCTGACCTGAGGGCCAAGGCACCGTCAACCAGAAGCTGGTCTGTTATGGTATCGCCCGGTTGACTGATCAAGACGCCTGCGTTGGTCTCCAGGGCGGTTTTTTGTTCGTTGATCGTGCGCTCACGTGCGAAGTCCCGGTTGACCATGCACGCGAATTTCTCGAATTCCGCCGCATCATCGACGCTCGGACGCAGCAGCATGAATTCGGTGCCGCCGGTTCTTCCCAGGAAATCTTCAGGCTCCGCAAACTGCGTCAGCTGCGCGGCAACTTCACGCAGTATTGCGTCTCCGGTCTGGTCGCCAAACCGGTCGTTGATATTCTTGAAGTGACGAAGGTCGAAAATGATCAGGCCGACCTGTGTATCAAGATCATTCTTGGGCAGAGCCCGTATGGCTTTGATAAGCGCGCGCCTGTTCGCAAGACCGGTGAGGGGGTCGTGAAATCCGAGGTCTTCGAATTCGCGCTGGGTACGGTCAGCCAATGCACGGGTGAGTGCAATGGCGATCGCGAACGCGGCAATGATGACCAGTCCGCTGATCAGTCCGACAAGCGCGACAGTAAAAAGCGTTGCGGCACGTTGCTGATGCAAATCGCCGTTCAGGTAATCCAGTGCGGACTGCCACAAACTGAATGTTGAGCGCACAAATTCCGGTTGAATGGCAATGACCGGTTCGGCAACGACATCCGCGCCGGTCTTGGCGTTGATCGCCGATGACAGCAGCTTCGCGCCCTGTGCCTGATAGGCCACGTTGGCTTCCCGGTAGAGCTGCGCCTGCTGGCGTAGACTTTCTGCACCGGGACCGCTCAGGCTTTCAAAGAAAGTCGACGTTTCGCGCGAAGCTCCATCGGCGGCGACCTTGAACTGCCCGCCCTGAACCGGGATCAGCATTTTGTCCCAGGTATTGATTTGTTCTCGCCCGGTCAGATTGCGGGCGTTTCTGACCATGACAGCGGATTCAATGACGACAGACAGCAACGTGTCGTTGATCAGATGCGGTAGTCTGGAAGTCTCGTAGGATGAGGCCGCGCTGAGGTTCGCCAGGCGTGAAATTGAGGAGGCCAGGCTTCTTGCCTCACGAAGAGCTGACGGAACGTTCTTCTGTTCCAGGAACGTGTCCAGACTTTCAACAAGGCTGCCGCTCATTTCGGCTTGGCCGAATTCGGCAAGCTGGAGCCGGAGCAGGTCAGGCGATTTTTGAACCTGGCCCGTAAGAGCCTTTTCCTGCATTAGGGGGCCGAGTGATTGTATGAGGTGCAACCCGGTCAGGCTTCGGTCGATTGCGTTTACGTTTTCGAACCGGTTGTTGAACCAGAGCGTAGCAAAAACCAGGCTGGGAGCCAGCAAAAAGACAATCAGACCTGTTAACCAACCCCGGATGCGCACTTGAGCGACTCACATAAATTTCCCCACCGCAAATAGGGAATAACGCTAGAGCCTTAAAGATTGGCAAATTCCGGGGCGAATTCTTTTGCTTTTCAAAAGCTGTTCTCAGGAAATACCTTTATAAGACCGGGTAATCACGCAGTAGTGATTGTCTTTTGTCTTCGTTACCTTTCCGTGGAGGTAGCAAATGGCTGAAAAAGCCGGGAAGGGGTGTCGGAGACGCCATAGGGCTTGAGCTTGCGTGTTGTATGGCGTATCGCTCGGCTCCTGACGTTTAATCTCCAATTTTCGGAAACCGTTCATGTCGCATAACAGTTTTGGTCATTTGTTCCGGGTCACAACATGGGGCGAAAGCCACGGACCGGCGATCGGCTGTGTTGTTGACGGCTGTCCCCCGCTGATCCCGCTCACCGAAGCCGACATTCAGGGGTTTATGGAAAAACGCAAACCCGGTCAGTCGCGTTTTACCACGCAACGGCGTGAGCCGGACGAGGTGAAGATCCTGTCAGGCGTCATGATGGACGAAGACGGCGTGCAGAAAACAACTGGAACGCCGATTTCCCTGATGGTCGAGAACACCGATCAGCGGTCAAAAGACTATTCGGAAATCAAGGATCGTTTCCGGCCCGGTCATGCTGATTTCACCTATGACGCAAAATACGGAATTCGTGACTATCGCGGTGGCGGTCGTTCTTCGGCTCGCGAAACGGCAATGCGGGTCGCAGCTGGTGCCGTCGCGCGGAAGGTGCTGCACGGAGTGTCCATTCGCGGAGCCCTCGTCCAGGTCGGCCCGCACAAGGTGGACCGTGGCAACTGGGACTGGGCGGAAGTCAACAACAATGCCTTTTTCTCACCCGATGCAGAAGCTGCCGCTTTCTGGACCGAATACCTGGATGGTGTCCGCAAGGCGGGGTCCTCAGTCGGGGCCGTGATCGAGGTTGTCGCCGAAGGTGTGCCTGCCGGCTGGGGGGCGCCGATCTATAGCAAGCTGGATACGGACCTGACGGCTGCGATGATGTCCATCAACGCAGTGAAGGGCGTTGAAATCGGTAATGGATTTGAAGCGGCCAGCCTGACCGGTGAGGAAAACGCCGATGAGATCCGCATAGACGATGTCGGACAACCCATGTTCCTGACCAACAATGCAGGTGGTGTTTTGGGTGGAATTTCCAATGGCGATCCGCTGGTCGTGCGGTTTGCTGTCAAGCCGACGTCTTCAATCCTGACCGAACGCAAATCCATTACCCGTCAGGGAGAAGAAGTGGACGTGATGACCAAGGGCAGACATGACCCTTGCGTCGGCATTCGCGCCGTGCCGGTCGGGGAAGCGATGATGGCCTGAGTGCTCGCGGATCACTTTCTGCGTCATCGCGGTCAGGTCGGATAAGGAAGACACCGCTTTACTGATGGTTCAGGCAGCATGTCTGAGCCTCTTCAATTCTAAAAGAAAACAACCCTGACGAGACCGGTGATTGCCAGAACCGTCAACAGACACAGACACCAACGTTTATATGTGTGTTCCAGACTTCGGCTGAACAGTTTGCTGCCGACAAAAACCCCTGCCAGCACTATGGGGGCAAACAAAAGGCCGCGATGAATTGCCGCCTCACCCAAAAGGCCGAAAAAGAGCAGCGTGACGACGGACGTAATCATGCCGCAAAACAAGAACAGCACGAGCGAACCGCGCATTGTTCGTGCTTTGTGCGATGAGGCCAGCACGTAAAGCGCAATGACCATGCCACCTATTGAGGCAAGACCTGTGACCACACCGGCGACGAGCCCGGTAACGGGAAGAGCGTAGCGTGTTGAAAACAACGTCAGACTGACTTTGAAAAGCTGAAGAATTGTCAGCGAGAGCACCAGCAGCAAGGCGACTAGTTTCGACAAATCCGGTGGGATGCTGGTCGTGGCGGCAAGCCCGAGGGGAACGCCCACCGCACTACAAACAGCCAGGGTGAACGCGGTCCTGCGATCGGCGTCTCTAAGACCTCCTTTGAACATGGCAAGACTTGCTGCGGCTTCCAGCAGGAAACAGACCGGGATGAGTTCGACCGGCGGAATGAACACAACAATGCTGGCCATCAAAACGGCAGATAAACCGAAGCCGGCAAATCCTCGCACCAGCCCGGCAACAAACACCATGGCCGCGCTTATTGTCAGATAGGAAAGTGGCAATCCGGTCCAGACCGACAAAGCCTGCATCATGGTTTGGAGACCTTCTGGAGAACATGGGTTCAAGCATTATCGAGCTGCGAATATGCAGGTAAAGACTCGATATGGCAGGTCGGAGCTGCAATATTGCAGTCATGAATTGGGAAAACCTGAAGTACCTTCTAGCATTTTACCGTTCTGGCTCGCTGACCGATGCTGCTGAGCACCTCAATGTCGACGCGACTACCGTGTCCAGGCATCTGGCAGCGCTTCAAAGTGAGACCGGTATTCAACTGGTCGAAAAATCGGCAGACGGATCTCTGGAACTGACTGCAGCAGGGCTGCGGGCTGTAGAGCATTCTGAAACAGCCGAGACCGCGCTTGCCCGACTGGAAGCGGAATTGACTGGCGCAGGCATGGCGGAGGAGGGAACAGTCAGGATTTCCTCAGTTCCGATGGTGATCAACAGGATCCTGATGCCGGAAATGAAACAGTTCACCGCACAGCATCCAGCCATCGAATTGCATCTGGCTTCGGAGGTTCGCAATGTCAGTCTGACGAGACGCGAAACCGACATGGCCATTCGCCTCGGTCGGCCGAAGGAAGGTGGATACAAGGTCAAGGCAAGGCGCATTGCCGTCCTGAAGCACGCCGCCTTTGGACCAAGGCAGGAGACGTCGGAAGAGTTGCCCTGGATCATCTATCACAAAAGCACGAGTTTCCTGCCACAAGCTCGCTGGATGGCGGAAAACATTTCGGCAGATGCAGCAGAAATCTCGAGTGTCCGGCCCAGTGATCTGGAAGGTGTGATTGAAGCAGTGGCAGCGGGGCTTGGCCGTTCGATCATACCGGTTAGGGTCGCTGAGGCGGATCGCCGGCTGCGAAGGCTTTCGGAACCGAAACCTGACCTGCTTCGTGAAGTCTGGTTGCTGCAACATGCCGATCAGGTCGGACTTGCCCGCATGACCGCTGTCAGCCGCTGGCTTGAGAAGATCTTTTCGACCGATTTACTCGACTAGGCCGTGTGGACGAATTGGTTTCGGACGCGGCGCATTTGACACTTGAGGGCGTCGGAAAGCTCGCCCCTAAATCAATACGG
>NZ_JAILWL010000264.1 GCF_025698965.1 Roseibium sp. | reverse complement strand
GCCCTGGAAGACCCGCTGTCTGGCGAGCTGAGTTACGGAAGATTGCTGACCGGTGTTTCGGTGCTTGGCCGCAAGATCACGCAACTGGTCGGGAACGAAGATACTGTCGGTGTCATGCTGCCCAATGCCAATGGCTCTGCCGTCACGGTTCTGGCCGTCATGTCTGCGGGCAAAATCCCGGCAATGATCAATTTCACCGCAGGAAAGGAAAACATCCTGTCGGCATGCCGAGCGGCAGATGTCACCACCATTTTGTCTTCGCGCACGTTCGTCAAACAGGCGAAACTGGACACACTTGTCGCTGCTTTGAAACCCCACCTGACCTTTGTCTGGCTTGACGAAATCCGTCAGGAAATCGGAGCACTGGACAAAATCAAGGGACTGATGTCCCGAAAAAAGCCGATCGTTCAGCGCAATGCAAGTGATACGGCTGTGATCCTGTTCACCTCCGGTTCGGAAGGCACACCCAAGGGCGTTGTTCTGACTCACAAGAACATTCTCGCCAATGCGACGCAGGCAGCAGCCCGGATTGACTTCACCCCATCCGACAAAGTGTTCAACGTCTTGCCCATGTTCCACTCTTTCGGGCTGACGGCAGGAACCATTTTGCCGCTCATATCAGGAGTTCCGACTTACCTCTATCCATCTCCCCTGCACTACAGGATCATCCCGGAACTGATCTACAGTTCCAATGCCACCATTTTGTTCGGCACGGATACCTTCCTAAACGGATATGCTCGCGTTGCCCATGCATATGACTTCCGGTCCTTGCGCTACTGCTTTGCCGGAGCAGAACCTGTGAAAGCCAGCACCCGTGAAACCTATATGGAGCGGTTCGGTTTGCGCGTTCTGGAAGGCTACGGCGTCACGGAAACTGCCCCTGTCATCGCGATCAACACGCCGATGTTTAACAAACCGGGAACCGTCGGTAAACTCATGCCGGGCATGTCGGCATGGCTCGAACCGGTTCCAGGTGTTGAAACCGGTGGCCGCCTCCATGTATCGGGACCGAATGTCATGATCGGCTATCTCAAGGCCGAGAATCCGGGCGTTGTCGAACCTCTTGTCGACGGCTGGCACGACACCGGCGACATTGTTGAAATCGACGAGCATGGTTTCATAACGATCAAGGGTCGCGCCAAGCGTTTTGCCAAGATCGCCGGAGAAATGGTGTCCCTGGCAGCGGTCGAGACGCTTGCCGGTCAGATCTGGCCGGAGCACCTGTCCGCCGTTTCGGCCGTAAAGGATCCGCGAAAGGGTGAGAAACTGATTCTGCTGACGGAATGTCCGACGGCGACCCGCGCCGATTTCATCGAAGCGGCAAAGACCCACGGGGCACAGGACCTCATGATCCCTGCTGAAGTCCGGGTAGTACCTGCAATCCCGGTGCTTGGCTCCGGCAAGATTGACTTTGCGGGCGTTTCAAAACTGGCAGCAGAGGGAATCCTTGAACCAAAAGCTGCTTAGGCAATCAGTGAGGCGCATCCCGCAATTCTGCGGGATGCGCATGACCAGATAATCAGTGTTCTTTTGCCGCTGCAATCGCCGCGATCAGCCGGTCAACATCGGAATCGGCTGTAGTCCAGTTCGAAACACTGATGCGAAATCCCTTTCTTCCCTGCCATACCGCCGGACCGAACCAGGCTTCACCGGACGCCTGAACGTCAGCAGCAATTCGAGCACATGCGTCTTCCTTGCCTGGTAAAGTCGCAAAGACCTGGTTGAAGTGAATTTCATGGGGAACGTCAAAGCCCAATGCCCGTAGCTCTCTGGCTATTCGCACCGCATGACGGTGAAAACCGGTCACCAGATCCGAGACACCCTTGCGACCGAGCGAAAGCAGTGCCGCCCAGGTTTCCGCACCGCGGGCCGACCGGCTGAATTCCGGAGCACGATCAGAGGGTCCCGGTTTCGTGGCCGGCAGATAGCTTGCGCCAATTGCCATCGAAGCCTGCATTTCCTCAGGATGTCGGCACAACGCAATTCCAGCGTCATAAGGCGTGTTTAAGGTCTTGTGTGAATCGACAACCCAGCTGTCTGCCATTTCCAAACCCGCAAACTTTTGACTCAGCGGTTCTGCCAGGCGTGCCCAGAGGCCAAAGGCCCCGTCCACATGCAGCCATGCGCCAGCTTCTTTACACTTTTGAGCAAGACCTTGAATGGGGTCGACGGCTCCCGAACAAACGTTACCTGCCTGAGATAGAACCAGCGTCCTGTCATCGAGTTCGGGTACCTGGTCCAGGCACAAACGCCCCTGATCGTCCACCTCCACCCATTCGATATCATTTGTCGACAGTCCGGCCATGCGCACCGATTTCAAAACCGTAGCGTGGATTTCGGCACTGGCGACTATTCGCAAACCGGGCGCGCCGATAAGCCCGGCTCCACGCGGATGCCCCAACCGGGAAAGCAACGTGTCGCGTGCAGTGACCAGCAAGGTCATGTTCGCCATCGTTGCACCGGTGGTAAATGCCCCGGAAGTGCCTTTGGGCAATTCCAGCAGATCCACAATCCAGGCAAGAGCAACTTTTTCCATTTCCAGAACAGATGGGCCCGTCAATTCATCGGCGACCTGATCCCAGGCGGACAAAAGCGCGCGCGCTGCGGAAGCCGCAGGAAGAGCACCTCCAATGACGTAGCCGAAATATCGTCCACCAGCGGAACCGACCGTCCCCTCGCCGCCAATTGAATCCATGAGATCAAGAACAGACGTCACGTCCATACCTTCCTCCGGCAAGCCAGGATCTAACTGGCTCAAACGTGCCAACTCGGCATTCACTTTGCGTAAGCCGATCTGCTGCAGGTATCGAGCACCCCTGTTCGCACCGTCCGAAAAAGCTTCCGCCTGAAGTCCAAGAAGGTTATTTTCCATGTATGACCCGACCACCTATATCGAAGAGTTTCTATATAGATGAATATCAATATAGATGTGAAGTCAAGTTCATCCGTAATGTCAGCCCTCTCAAGTCCTGTGCGGCTCCAGATCCTGCTGTGGTTGCTGGATCCGCGTTCTCATTTTCCCGAACAACGGGATGGTGATCTGGTCGAGGATGGTGTTTGCGTCGGCTTCATAACCGAGAAAGTCGGTTTGTCTCAGCCAACTGTCAGTTCTCACATGAAAAAGCTGGCAGAATCGGGGTTGGTGACCGGCAAGAAAATCGGCAATTGGATGTTCTACAAGCCAGTCCGGGAACACATTGCCGATATCGGCGAAGCGCTGTCCAATGTCTCTCGCTCGGAACCAAGGAAACGCACTGAAGTCTGACTGTCTGGTATCGCGTTCCAGGACGGTCTTTTCCTGCTTGCTCCTTGTCAACCTCTGCGATTAGTCTCCGGCAAACGGTTTTGCACCGCTCTGCCATTACCTTATGAACAGGAATTTCCGGATATGTCCGCACCCCAGTATGACGATCAGAATGTATTCGCCAAAATCTTGCGCGGTGAACTTCCGAGTCACAATATCTTTGAAGACGACAAGACGCTTGTGATCATGGACATCATGCCAAGAGGAGACGGGCACATCCTGGTTCTCCCGAAAGCACCTTCACGCAATATCTTTGACATCGCTCCGGAGGATCTGGACGCCGTCATGGGAACTGTTCAGAAAATGGCCCGCACCGTTGTCAAAGCGTTTGGTGCCAATGGCACCACGATCCAACAGTTCTCTGAACCCGCAGGTGGTCAGGTGGTCTTTCACACCCATGTACACGTAATTCCGCGATTTGATGGCGTTTCCTTGAAACCGCATACCGGTGAAATGGCTGACAACGATCTGCTTGCGGAACAGGCCGCAAAGATTCGCGCCGCCCTAGACTGATTCCAGAATGAATTTGCAAGCCTCCGGAGCATCTGCCCGTTTGTTCACGTTTCAGCGGGCATGCATTCTTGATCTGTTTGACGGGTCCGGTTGGTACTTTCCTAGCTGGGACGGAATTGCTGTTTCGGAAAAAGACAGACTTGCCTACAGCCACGTCAACAAACATCTGGTTGATTGCGGATTGTCGGAGGGGAAAACACCGCCTGTCTGGACCTACGAATGCAAGCGGGAAGAATTGGACCTGCTTGCAACGATGCTGCTCTCGGACCACGAACTGCAAAGCTCTGACTACATCACTTTGCAACTCAAGGTACCGGAACAGTATATTCTTCGCACGTGCTACCACGAATGGTGCGAACTCTATTTTACCATTCTTGAAACAGGGCAGATTGAAGACAACGGCCGCTGGCTTGATCTGAAAACCGGTTCGGACAGTAAGGACGTCACAGTCCAGGCAATATTACCTTTCCTGCACAAAAACTGGATCGTCAGCCAAGAACCGCTGTTGATCGAAGAAAGCTCCTGAATGATCTGACAATGACGGCAGTCGCGAAAGCTCAAGCTATCCCGACCAATGCCGCCGCTTCTTCCTGTTCCGTTGCCATCGCCTGATCTTCTTCCAGAACCTTTCTGGGCGCAGGTCTCCGGAAGTAGCTTTCGGTATAGGATTTGAATTCGTCGAACTCGGGTATGATGCCGAACATCATGCCCCAGCGCAGCCCCATGGCCCACAAGACGTCTACGGCCGTCATCCGCTCTCCAAGAACAAACGGATTGTCAGCCAGTTGAGATCTCATGTTTTCCATGACCGTGTCGAAGGTACCGTAGGGTGACATCGAATGCGGTGGTTCTTCCCGGTTCAGGGCGCGGTCAACAAGTGCGGGTTCAAAGCATGACGCAATATACACAAACCAGCGTAGGTAAGGTCCCCGCTGAGGGCTTTCCGCTGCCGGCGTGAGGCCCTTTTCGGGAAAAAGGTCTGCAAGGTAAAGATAGATCGCCACCTGTTCGGTGATGATGGCATTGCCCCGCCGGACAACTGGAACTTTTCCAGCGGGATTGATTTTCAGATAGTCCTGCTGCCGGTTCTCACCGAGTTTGAAGTTCAGGACGTTCAGTTTGTAAGGCGCTTCCAACTCCTCCAGAAGCACGCGTACGCCTGTAGCGCGGGTTTGAGGGGCGTAAAAGAGTTCTACTCGATCCGACATCTTCGCCTCCTGCATCGGGTTTCCCCAAGGAGGTTCTAGATTACCCCATCGAGCAACAGCCAGCCACTGATGAGGAGAACTTCGGCAACCAGAACTCCGACAATCACTTTCTGTCGAGAGACAAGAAAGGCAGCGAAGCCAAATCCTGCTGCGGCAAGACGGAGCCATAGAGGTGTATCGGCCAACACTCCTTGCGGAAAAAGGATCAGTTTCGCAATCAGGCCGGCAACCAGAGCGGTGGCAACGCAGCGCACCCAGATCAGCATTTCACTGTCTTCGCGCAACTTGCCGCCTGCAAATACACCGATCCAGCGCCAGACGTCCGTCGCCAGCCAGCCGGCAACGAGGATCATGACATAGGGCCACCACCAGGTATCTGCGAGTGCGCCCGTCATGACAGCCCCCTGCGAATAATCCTGGTTCCCAGATAGGCCACAGTCCCGCCGATCAACCCTGTCCAAAGAAGATCGAGACCGGGAACGTAAAGGTAAAGCACAGGTCCTAGAACGAGGCCCACCGCCAAAGCAACCTTGTCCACACTCAACTGCGCCGCTCCCCAGAGCGAACACAGGAAGTAAACCGGCGTCAGCAGAAAGAGAGCACCAGCAACCACCGGCGGCATGCGCTCCACCATGAGATACGCGATACCCGTGATGCAGAACACGAAACATGTCACCGCACCGCCAAATCCGATGAAAAACGGCAACCGCCCTTCCTTCGGGAAATTGGGAAGGTGTTTCATGCCGTAAACCCAGGCCGTCACAGCAACAAAATGCGATGCCAACAAAAGTTGCCAGGTCTTTGTCTTTCCCGGGATCTTGATCAGCGGCAAAAATGCAATGGTCATTGGCATAAGGCGGACGGAGGCAAGTGCCACTGCAATGGCGGCTGGAATCAGCCCCATGCCGGAGGAAAGCGCTCCGGTCAGAACCACAATTGATGGCAATGCCCAGATCAACCCGGTCATCGCAAGCGTTTCAACCAGGGTCAAACCACTCTCACGTGCCAGTCCCGCATATCCGACAAAGGCTGCCGTCAGGATAAATGCAGGCAGGGAAATGGCAGCACGCGCACCACGCAGCATCCAAACTCTTCCGGGAAGATCCTGATCAGCAGCATCAAATGTCACAGCCCTGTCCGGCGGAGGCATGAATCTCTGTCCGTGATGAAATTAGTAAGGAACCCTTATAAAAATCCGAAAGAGGAATTTGTCAACGTGACGAATGGCAGTTAGCGACCGGAGCAAAGCTGCCATGCGTTTTTTGCAAGGAAGCACTGAAGCCTGGCCGCATTCTTTTATGGAGAGATGAATTGTTAAAGCGCCGGAAACGCAACACCGTCCCGGCACCCGAATGAACCGGACCTTCGATTCACCTGTACGTCTTCTCAAACGGTATTTTCTGCAGTCTGCAACACAAGTCCCGCTTTTGGAGGCAGGCAGCTACACCGATCGCGTCAGACCGCCGTCGATCCGAATGTTCTGACCGGTGATATAGCCAGCCTCATCGCTCGCCAGATAGGAAATCAAACTGGAAACCTCATCCGACCTGCCATACCGGCCCATTGGAATGCGTTTCCGGCGATCTTCTTTTTCCGGCAAACTATCGATGAACCCCGGCAGGATATTGTTCATGCGCACATTCTGTTCGGCGAACTTGTCTGAAAAGAGCTTCGTGAAACTTGCCAACCCTGCTCGGAAGACCCCGGATGTCGGAAACAGTGGATCCGGTTCGAATGTTGCAAAGGTCGAGATATTGATAATGGTGCCACCTTCTTGCCTTGCCATGATCGGTGCGACCAGACGGCTCGGGCGAATAACATTCATCAGGTAGTAATCCATTCCCAGATGCCAGTCATCGTCGGAAATTTCGAGAATATCGCCTTTCGGACCATGTCCCGCAGAGTTAACAAGTACATCAATTCTTCCAAAGGCTTCCATTACCTTTTCAACAAACGACTTTAAGTCGTCTGAAACAAGGTTTGATCCAGTGTGACCGATACCGCCGAGTTCTTCGGCAAGAGCTTGTCCTTTTCCCGAGGATGACAAGATGGCGACTTTCATTCCGTCGGCTGCCAGACGGCGGGCAGCTTCCGCCCCCATTCCGGATCCTCCAGCGGTCACCAGTGCTACTTTTGTTTCGGACATCTTGTCACTCCTAAGTTCGCTTCCCTGAAAACTAGGGAGTGACGGACGCAACCGCAAATGATTTTCGGGAATGAATTTGATCACATATTTGAATGACCCGGCAGAGTCGCTTCACTAAAAAAGCCCCGGATTTCCGGGGCTTTTAGTGTTTTTCAGTTAATCCGCCAAGGGAACTTTCGGAACAAGGCTTTTCTTGGAGGTCCCGCCCTTACCCGAAGACGATTTACTGTCCTTGGCTGCCGTCACCTTGGCAGCTGGTTTGCGCTTGCGCTTCGGCTTGGGCTTCGTGCTTGCCTTCGGCTTTGCTTTAGGCGGCATTACCCGCTCCTCGACACTTTCAAGCAACAGGCCTTTGCCATCCTCCGACACGGAAACCTTGACCATTCCGCCTTTTTTCAGTTTGCCGAACAGAACTTCATCGGCAAGCGGTCGCTTGATGTGTTCCTGGATGATCCGTCCAAGCGGTCGCGCCCCCATTCGGTCATCATAGCCTTTCGTCGCAAGCCATTTAACCGCTTCGTCGGTCAGCTCGAAAGTCACGTTGCGGTCAGCAAGCTGAACTTCAAGCTGCATGACGAACTTTTCGACCACCTTGTAGACGACTTCCATCGGCAGATTGCCGAACGGAATGATCGCATCCAGCCGGTTCCGGAATTCCGGAGTGAACAGCTTGTTGATCGCTTCCGTATCATCACCTTCCCGCTTCACACGGTTGAAGCCGACAGGCATCTTCGCCATGTCCGCAGCACCCGCATTTGTGGTCATGATCAGGATGACATTGCGGAAATCCACCTGCTTGCCGTTGTGATCGGTCAGTTTTCCGTGGTCCATGACCTGCAGCAGGATGTTGAACAGGTCCGGATGGGCCTTCTCGATCTCATCAAGCAGCAGAACGCAGTGCGGATGCTGGTCGACACCATCGGTCAACAAGCCGCCCTGATCGAACCCGACATAGCCAGGAGGAGCACCAATCAACCGCGACACGGTATGACGCTCCATATATTCCGACATGTCGAAGCGGATCAGCTCGACACCGAGAGACGATGCAAGCTGGCGTGCAACTTCCGTTTTGCCGACACCGGTCGGACCTGAAAACAGGTAGCTTCCGATCGGTTTGTCCGGCTCGCGAAGACCGGCACGGGCAAGTTTGATGGCAGACGCAAGGGTTTCGATGGCGCTGTCCTGGCCATAGACCACCCGTTTCAGATCCTTGCCAAGATTTTCCAGAACCTCGGCATCGTCTTTGGAAACGGATTTCGGCGGTATCCGTGCCATGGTGGCGATTGTGTTTTCAATCTCCTTCACACCAATCGTTTTCCGCCGACGTGCTTCGGGCACCAGCATCTGCGAGGCACCTGTCTCGTCAAGAACATCGATCGCCTTGTCCGGCAGTTTCCGGTCGGAAATGTACTTGGCCGAAAGCTCAACAGCCGTCTTGATGGCGTCAGCCGTGTAGCGAACTTTGTGGAAGTCCTCGAAATACGGCTTCAACCCTTTCAGAATGTCGATTGCATCCGGAATGGTCGGCTCGTTGACATCTATCTTCTGGAAGCGTCGAACAAGCGCGCGGTCCTTCTCGAAAAACTGACGATATTCCTTGTAGGTCGTCGATCCGATACAACGGATCGTCCCGGAAGCGAGTGCCGGCTTCAGCAAGTTGGATGCATCCATGGCGCCTCCGGAAGTCGCACCGGCCCCGATGACAGTGTGGATCTCATCAATGAACATCACTGCGCCGGGATAGTCCTCTATCTCCTTGACCACCTGTTTCAGGCGTTCTTCAAAATCCCCGCGATAACGGGTTCCGGCAAGCAATGACCCCATGTCGA
>NZ_JAILWL010000263.1 GCF_025698965.1 Roseibium sp. | reverse complement strand
GAAGAAAGTTGTTCCGAAAACCAAAATGTCCTTCGCTGGTTTGCGCAAGGAAGCAGACGTGGCGAACGTCATCGCGTATCTGCAGTCCTTTGAGTGATTGCACTTTAACCTCTTCCTATTGTTGTTTGGTTTTGGCCAATAGCGGGCGTGATCCGATTGGATTGCGCCCGTTTGCATGTTTCTCGTGATTGAATTTTAAACTTCAAACAGGAACCTGCCGAAATTGTTTGACTGAACTTGTTCTTAATAATAAAAAACATATTGAATAGAGGGAACACTATGACAACGACACCCATCGTCCAGTTCGGAACCAGCCGTTTTCTCCAGGCTCACGTGGATCTTTTTGTTTCAGAGGCGTTGAATGAGGGCAGGGCGCTTGGATCTGTCGCAGTTGTTCAAAGCAGTGGTGATCCTTCGCGCTCAAAGCGGGCTCAGGCCTTGGCTGCGCCGGAGGGATACGAAGTTCAGATCAAGGGCATCGATCAGGGCAAACTGGTGAATACCAGCAAGAGGGTGACCAGCATCACAAGAGGTTATTCCCTTCCGGAAAATCTCTCAGAGGTGACCGATCTCATCGCGAGTGATGCGGAAATCATCCTGTCCAATACTGCCGATGCCGGGTTTCGCCCCCAAATGGCCGACAGGTCTCCCGACTTTCGTGCGGAAATGTCCTATCCGGCCAAACTCACATGGTTCCTGAACCAGAGGTTTAAAGCCGGGGGCGGACGGTTGCAGATCATGCCGACCGAACTTGTGCCGCAAAACGGGGACTTCTTGCGGGATCTTGTCCGGTCGATTGCGGAGATCTATGGCGATACCTTCCTCTCCTGGCTCGATACAAACGTGCTATGGGTTTCCTCTCTGGTGGACCGGATTGTCTCCGAGCCGCTTGAACCGGCGGGGGCGGTGGCGGAACCGTATGCTCTTTGGGCGATTGAAGACCGTCCCGGTTTGATCCTGCCTTGCGAGCATGCGGCAGTGCATGTTGTCGGTGATCTGGAGCAGGTCGAAACCTTGAAGCTCTTCATTCTCAATCTTGGACATACTTACCTGGTGTCCCGCTGGATGAGCGGAAGCGATCCGTTTTCGCAATATGTGCGGGAATTTCTGGAACATCCGGACAATCTTTCTGATCTGCAAAGCCTTTATGCCAGTGAGGTCGTTCCGGCATTTGCCGCCCACGGACGCAAGGCCGAAGCCGAAGCTTATGTGGCAACGACGATCGACCGTTTTCGGAATCCCTTTCTGGACCACAAGCTCTCCGACATTGCCCAAAACCATGCCGAAAAGATTCAGAGGCGGATTGCAGCGTTTTTGAAATGGGCGTGGGTCGCTGACCCTGCTCTTCAAATGCCACGTCTGGAAAGTGTTTCGAATTTTCGTTCCGAGGCAAGTGCATGATGAAACAACGGCAAATCGGCAAGACCGATGTTTTCGTGACAGATCTCGCCTTTGGCGCCTCCGGTATTGGCAATATGGGGCGCATGGTGTCAGACGAGGAAGCAAACACGGTGCTGGAGCGGGCCTGGGCGGAGGGCATCCGCTACTTCGACACCGCACCACACTATGGACGTGGCCTTTCCGAGAAACGCCTTGGCCGTTTTCTGAAGCAGAAAAACCGGGATGACTTTGTTCTTTCCACAAAAGTCGGGCGGGTGTTGTCTCCGGGCCCTGCGCTTGAAGAGGCAGATGGCTTTATCAACCCGCTTCCCAACACGGTGCGGTATGACTATTCAGGAGATGGCCTGGAGGCGTCTCTGGAGCACAGTCTGGAATTGCTTCAGGTCACCCACGTGGACATCGTCTATATCCACGACATAGGCGCCTATACCCATGGCGCGCGCAATGACCGCCATATGGCGCAATTGCTGGGTTCGGGGATCGGTCGTCTCCAGGACCTCAAGCAACGCGGCAAGATCAGAGCATTCGGTCTTGGTGTAAACGAAACCGGGGTTTGCCTGGATATCCTGAAACAGGCGGAGCTCGACGTTATCCTTCTTGCAGGCCGCCTGACATTGCTGGACCGGCAAGCCGAAAGCGAGCTGGTCGACGTTTGCAGGGCTAGGGAAACCAGCCTTGTTCTCGGAGGAATTTTCAATTCAGGCATCCTTGCGACAGGTCCTGTCGAGGGGGCCTGGTACGACTATCAGCCGGCGTCCCGGGAGATCCTGGAAAAGGTAATTGTTCTGAAGCGGCAATTTGAAGCCCTGGCTGTACCATTGCCGACAGCTGCACTTCACTTCGCACGGCGACACCCGAGCGCCGCGTCTGTTCTTATGGGGACTGCAAAAGTGTCATCACTGGAGCGAAACCTTGTCGCACTTGCACGGGAACTGCCGGCAGATTGCCTCAGGCTTTTTGATCATGGAACCGAAAAGTCGGTTTAAGCGAGCCTGTGTTCCTTGAGTGAGGACAAAAGCGTTTCTTTTGACCGGCGCAGGTGTTTGAGAGCCGCTGCTTGCGAACGCTTGTTGTCCCTGTCGAGCATTGCATTGATCCAGTCGAGATGTTCGTCGATTGCGGCTGCGTTCCGCTCCAGCTCGTCCCGTTTGTCCCACATGTAGTGATAGTGGAAGATCAGCGAAATCAACTTTTGAGCTTCGACGACAAACCGGTTTTTGACCACGCTGTTGATGGTTGCATGAAACTTGCCATCGAGCATGGAAAAATCGTGATAGCGGCTTGCCAGGTCCTGCTTCAGAGCTTCGTGTTCTTCCCTGAGAATTTCGAGCTTTGCCCAGATTTCATGGTCCTCAGGCAATGCCAAAAGCTGCTGGACCGCATTCATTTCCAGAACCAAACGGAATTCGGACAGTTCGATGGCAAAGTCTGCCGTGAAGCCCGAGAGGATCCAGCCTCCCTTTTGGCGGCGTTCGACAAGACCGAAGCGGCTCAATCCGGATAGAAACTCCTGCAGACTGTGGGCGGGAACACCAAATTGCCGGGAAAGTTGCGCAACATTGAGTGATGTTCCAGCTGGCACATCAAATCGCAGGATCCATTCAAGAAAGCTTTGTTCCAGCTCCTCGTTGGACGGCGGACTTTCAGCGGTTGACAGGCGATGGACAAGTTCGGGTTTGCGAACGAGTGTCTTGCGACGGCCTTCCCATTGAATGAGATTTTCAGAATCCAGTTTCTGAAGAGCGCTGCGAACAATCGTCCTGCTTACTTCCATTCGGTTGGCCAGCACAGTTTCGGCGGGCAATTGGTCACCTACGTCCATGTTGCCGCATATATCCAGCAACGTGTTGTAAGCGCTTCGGAATCGGTCGTCAGTTCGAGCCATACAGGCAACCTATCACATCCAATAATCAGGACAATTCTCTTTGTTTTGTATAAATAAATAAAAAACAATTGACGAGTGTGTTTTTGAGTCTCATATTGTTTTTAATAATTAAATTCAATTTTCTGCCCGGGAGGAAACATGGCGGATCTTGATAGGGGAGCAGTGCCAGCGTCCTGGACGTTCAAGCCTTCTGCCGCTTCGTTTCACAAACTCACCGCGTTGCTGACACTGGCATTGCTGATCTTTGCCTTTTCCTTCGGTAACGACGCGTTTTTCACGGTCAATAATGGCCTGACCGTGCTGTTGCAGACATCGGTGATCGGACTGCTCGGGATCGGTATGACGCTGGTTATCTTAACCCGTGGCATCGATCTGAGCGTTGGGTCTGTCTTAGCGCTTTCGGGGGTCATGACAGGCTTGAGCGTCAAGGCCGGAATTCCAGTTGCACCGGCCATGACCATCGGTGTTCTCACGGGAGCGGCTTGCGGTCTGGTCAATGGCTTTGTCATCACCAAGATGCGCATCACGCCTTTTGTCGCAACGCTGGGAATGATGCTGATTGCGCGAGGTCTGGCGCTTCAGCTGACTGGCGCAGCGCCAATATCTCGCCTTGGTGAATCTTTCGGCGCGCTGGGCAATGGTTCCCTGCTTCGGATTGTCGAGAAAACCGGCGGAATTTTTCCGAAGGTCGTTTTTCCGGGCATTCCCTATCCGGTCATCCTGCTTGCGATTGTTGCATTTGTTGCGGCCTATCTTTTGAACCGGCGTCAAACCGGCCGGCATATCTATGCCACCGGTTCCAACGAAGAGGCCGCGCGTCTTTCCGGGGTTCTGGTCGATCGCACCAAAATGATTGCCTACACGCTTTCAGGTGCCCTGGCCGGCCTTGCCGGGAACGTCCTGATGTCCCGCCTGGTGACGGTGCAGCCCAATGAGGGCGTCATGTATGAGCTCGATGCCATAGCAGCTGCCGTAATCGGTGGAGCATCGCTGATGGGCGGTGTTGGCAATATATCCGGCACCATGATCGGTGCCTTCATCATCGGCGTTCTACGCAACGGCCTGAACATGGCGGGTGTGTCCGCCTTCATCCAGCAAATCGTGATCGGCGTCATCGTCATTCTGGCGGTCTATGTCGATCAGGTCCGAAACCGGCGCTGACAAGCCGGAACATTCAACAAAAGCATCTTCAAACGGAGGAGAACACTATGAAGAAGCTGATTTCGACCGCGATGATGGTGAGTGCACTGGCACTCTCCACGGTTGCCTCTCAAGCAGGTGAGATCGCTGTCATCGTAAAGACGACGAACTCGAATTTCTGGCAGAATGTGAACAAGGGAGCGAGTGCGGCGATTGAAGGCCAGGAAGGCCATACCATGACCTTCAACGGCCCGGCATCGGAATCCGCCATCGCCGATCAGGTGAGCCTGGTTGAAAACGCGGTCAACCGCGGTGTTGCCGGTATCGTGCTGGCGCCATCCGACCCTGAAGCCCTGGTTCCGGCTGTCAAAAAAGCGTTCGAAGCCCAGATTCCGGTCGTTATCATTGACAGCGGACTGGCGGATCACGGCAAGGAATATTACCAGGCTTTCCTGTCGACGGATAACTGCGCAGCCGGTCAGCTTGTTGCCGAAAAGATGATGTCCGAGGTCGGTACCTCAGGGAAGGTGGCCGTCATGTCGTATGTCGCGGGTGTCGGTTCTGAAGTCGGCCGGGTCGGCTGCTTCGTCGAACGGATCAACGAGAAGTCCGATATCGAAATCGTCGGACCGTTTTATTCTCAGTCCCAGATGGCAACAGCGCTTAACCAGACGACTGATATTCTGGCGGCAAATGAAGATCTTGTAGGTATTTTCGGAGCAAACGAGCCGACAGCCATCGGCATGGGCCGGGCCATTGTCCAGGCTGGCAAGGCTGGCAGCCTGACCGCACTCGGATTTGACGGCAATGCCGATCTTCAGGACTTCGTGCGCGATGGAACGCTTGCCGGCACCGCGGTTCAGGGCTCCTTCCAGATGGGTGAGAAGGGTGTCGAGGCCATCATGAAGCTTCTGAACGGCGAAACAGTTCCGAACTTCATCGATACCGGCGTGGTTCTGGCAACCAAGGACAATATCGATCACCCGTCGGTGCAGAACGTTCTTTACTGATCCCACATAACTCGGCCGGGAACCTTTGTTCCACCTCGGGTTCCCGGCACTTTTTTGACCGTACAGGACTCGGATTATGAACCTGCAACCTCAATCTGAGCCACCATTGGTGCAGATGATCGACATAGAAAAGCACTTCGGTGGCATTCGTGCCGTCAACGGCGTTTCACTGGATCTCTATCCCGGCGAAGTTGTCGGAGTTCTTGGGCACAATGGGGCCGGCAAATCCTGTCTGATGCGCATTCTGTCCGGTGCGATGATCCCGAATGAAGGCTCGATCAAGGTCCACGGCGACAAAGCCGACATTCAAAATCCGCATGACGCGAGGGATCTGGGAATAGAAACAATCTACCAGACGTTGGCGCTGGCGGATCATCTCAACGCACCTTCAAATCTGTTTCTCGGCCGTGAGCTGAAAACCCGGATCGGCAATCTGGACGATGCGAAAATGATGTCGGAGACGGTCCGTGTCCTGAAAAAGCTCAATCCCAATTTCAAGAACCTGAACGATCCCGTCAGCAGCCTGTCCGGCGGTCAGCGACAGGTCATCGCGATTGCACGCGCCATCTATTTTGATGTGAAAATTCTGATCATGGACGAGCCGACAGCAGCGCTCGGGCCTTCTGAAACCGCAATGGTTGGTGAACTCATCAAGAAGCTGCGGGCCGAAGGCATTGGCATCCTGCTGGTCAGTCACGACATGCACGACGTCTTTGAACTCTGCGATCGTGTCATCGTGATGAACAAGGGCAAGGATGTCGGGTCTCACCGCATCGAAGACGTGACCAAGGATGATGTGCTCAGCCTGATTATCAAGGGAGAACTTCCGCACGACTGGGTTCCACGCAGCCAGGAAAAAAACAATGAACATTGAGCAGTCGAAGCAGAAGTCTGCCGCGATTGCAATGGCATGCGGTGTGGTGGTCGAACCTGGTGTTTTCAGAATTGAAAGCCGCGATTTGCCGGAGGCAGCACCGGAGGGCTGGGTTCTTGTTGATATTGCTGCCGTTGGAATATGCGGAACCGACTATCACGTTCTTGAAGGTAAACACCCGTTTTTGAATTACCCGCGCGTGATCGGACATGAACTCAGCGGCCGGATCGTGAATGATAGCGGCGACTGGGTGGCCGGCGACCTGGTTGTCATCAATCCATATTTGTCCTGCGGTGAATGCCGGGCCTGCGGGAAAGGCAAGCCGAATTGCTGCAGCCGGATTGAAGTTTTGGGCGTACATCGGGATGGCGGTCTTTGTTCCCGAGTGGCTGTTCCGTCATCAAATCTATATGCGGCGTCGGACCTGACGGAAATTCAGGCGGCCATGGTGGAGTTTCTGGCGATCGGGGCACATGCGGTTCGCAGGGCGGGGCTGACCTGCAACGACCGGGTTCTGGTGACGGGGGCGGGACCTATTGGTATAGGCACCGCCTTGTTTGCTAGGCTCGAGGGCGCGGAAGTTCATCTTCTGGACCTGAATGAAGCCAGGCTCGCGCAGGCAAGAGACCAGTTTGGATTCGCCAACACCCATCTGGTTGGAAGCGATATTCTCACAGGATCCCTGGCTGATGGTTTTGATGTCGTATTTGATGCAACGGGAAGCAGCCGGGCAATAGAAGCCGGGTTTCCGCTGCTGGCTCATGGCAGCAAATATGTGCTCGTTAGCGTGGTGAAGGAGACCATCAGTTTCGATGATCCTGAATTTCACAAGCGCGAGTCCCAGATCATTGGCAGCCGCAATGCGACAAGGCAGGACTTCGAGTGCGTTATGCAGGCGATCCGGAACAGGCAGATCGACACCGGAGCCTTGTGTTCCGTGAAAATCCCTTTTGAAAAATTTGCAGGCTGTTTTGCGGAATTGGCAAAAGACAGAGGAACCCTGATCAAGGCAATCGTGACACTATAATTTGCGTGTTTGACGCGGTGTCTAAGGGTGAGACTGGCGTCATGACGGAAGAACTTTCTCTCAGGTTTAAGGACGGAACCAGTAGAAGCAGGTGAGCGCTCATGAATGGGTCCGAGAAACTGCGGACTTTTCATCAAGGGGCGAGTGGCTGTATAGAGGGCGCAATCGGTCGCTCGTCGACCCGTGGCGCCATGTTGACTTCGCGCTCTCCTGAAGAAAAAGAACAAGCCTGATGAACGAATTTCTTGTTGCCGCTCTTTATCTGTTCACGCCGCTCGATGACTTTGAAGCGATGCGTGATCCGCTCAAGGCTTTTTGTGTAGAACGCGATGTACGCGGTAGCCTGCTGCTTGCTTCGGAAGGTATCAACGGCACAATCTGCGGTCCTGAGGCCGGAGTGCGTGAAGTGTTGGCACATCTGCGTTCCGATCCGCGGCTCAAGGAACTGACCCACAAGGAAGCCTGGACGCATCGTCACGTGTTCAAACGCATGAAGGTGCGCTTGAAACAGGAAATCGTACGTCTTGCGGTCGACAATATCGACCCGAACGAGATCGTCGGCGAGTATGTCAAACCGGAAGACTGGAATGACCTCATATCCGATCCGGATGTGATTGTGATCGATACCCGTAACGACTATGAATTCGCCTTCGGCACCTTCGAGCGGGCGCTCAACCCGGAGACGCAGTCTTTCCGCGAATTCCCGGACTGGGTCGAGGGGCAGGAAGAGCTGCAGAAAAAACCCAAGGTTGCCATGTTCTGCACCGGTGGCATCCGTTGTGAAAAGGCAACCGCCTGGATGCTGAAAAACGGCTTTGATGACGTCTATCATCTGGAAGGCGGTATCCTGAACTATCTGGAAAAGGTGCCGGAGGAAAACAGCCTCTGGAAGGGCGAGTGCTTTGTCTTTGATGACCGTGTTTCCGTCGACCATCAATTGCAGCCGCGTTGGGGAGAATGGGTGCCGGAAGAAGCCCGACACATCATCAACGAAGACACGGATTATGAGAAAAATGCGCGGGCAGATGAGGAGCCCGCCGCTGCGCTGGATAGCAATTCTTAACAGGTATTAACTTTTTTGCTTTAACCCGTTGAGTTTCTTCCCTAAAGTCAGGTTGTGGGGAATTACTCCACACCAGACTGGGGGAAGTATTATGCGTCACAGTTTCTGGAGCGCGGTTTGCGCGCTGGTCCTTAGTCCGATTATTGCAACATCAGCTTTTGCCGGCGGGAAAGCGCTTTCCTGCTATCAACAGGCGACTGTCCCGGCTGTCTACAAGACGGTACAGCAGCAGGTTCTTGTTCATCCCGGCAGTTCACGCGTTGTGAAGAAGCCTGCGGTCTATGCCTATCAGAACCGTAAAGTTCTGGTGCAGGCCGAGCGTGTTTCGTACCGCACTTCACCGGCCGTCTATCAGACACGGCACAGGCAAGTTCAGGTGCAACCGGCCAGCATCGGCTGGGAGTACCGCATGATCAAGGGTCGCAAGACGCTCTGCAAGGTCAAGCATCCTGCCGTTTACAAAACCGTCAGCCAAAGGGTACTCGTTCAACCGGCTTCCAAGGTCGCCGTGCGCAGTCCTGCGGTCTACAGCACGGTGAAGGAAAAGGTGCTCGTCCAACCGGCCAGCAGCTATGTAGTCAAAAATCCGGCTGTCTATAAAAC
>NZ_JAILWL010000262.1 GCF_025698965.1 Roseibium sp. | reverse complement strand
TGCCCATCGGTGTGGAAGCGGTCATTGCTGACATGGATGATCCAGCTAGTCTGCGGCGCGCTTTCGAAGGTGTGGAGATTGTGTTTCTGCTGGTTGCCAATGATCCGCTGGAAACCCAACGCGGGCTGGTGACCCTTGCAATCGCAGACGAGTCTTCCTGCAAATATATTGTCTATTTGTCGAACCATATGTCGACGCTCTCACCGCTCGTCCCTCATTCAGGTTCAAAAATAGCGATCGAAACGGCGATACGGTACACCGGGATTCCATACACGATACTGCGGCCTACGAATTTTGCTCAAAATGACCTGTGGCTGAAAGATGCTATTGTTGCCGGCTCTTACCCTTGGCCGATAGGCAATTTTCCCGTGACCCGCGTCGACGCTCGAGACGTAGCGCTTGCAGCAGCGAACTTGCTCCTAAACCCACGCGCGAATAATGAAGCTTTCACCTTGTCGAGCTTGGATGCTCCCAACGGCGAAGAAACCGCTGCGCTTTGGTCCAAGGCAATAGGGCGCACCGTCCTGTATCCCAACTATACGCCGGAAGAATTCGAATCAAGAATGGAAACGATGATACCATCATGGTTCAACTTCGATTTTTTGATCATGAACCGCTACTTTCAACGATATGGCTGTCCTGTAGATGCGCAAGTCTTTGAAACGCAAGCTACGCTCCTACCAGACGGTCCCCGCAGTTACGCATCCTTCGTTGAAGAGACGGCGGCGGCGTGGAGTGGCTTGCGGTAGTGCGGTTGATACCAAGCGTCGTGTTCCCGCCCGGAGCGCGTCGATTGAAATCCGATTGAAATTCTTGATGCCGTTTGTCTCCATTTGTGAAACCCGGTCTCCAACTGAGGAGGCCTTGATGTCGCGTGCTTACCCTGATCCATGAACTTGGTGGTGTCATCAAGCCCAAAGAGGCGCAAGCCCGGGCGATCCCGCAAGACGATGGCTGTGCGTGGCTGGTCAAGCCGGTGACCATGCCGGCGCGACCGTATTTGCGCCCGGCTGCTGAAAAGGAATGTCCAAAAATGGCAAGCCGGATCAGACGGACCTTTAACCGGCGTTCAAAACGGCCCAACTCAAGGTCGAAGCCAGCTTAGCTTTTTGTGTGAAAATTCGTCGCTGATTTTGCAGTCTTCAAGCATGAGATTTTTGAGAACTATTGATGCTTGGGTACTGGGGTTTCAAGCCAAGATATTGGGCTACGGCCCAATGAAAGTCCTTGCGAACGACAAATGCTTTCTTCCTATCGCTTACAGCAATAGTGGCCACTAGTGCTCAAGCGCAAACGGACCCCACTTGGACGCCGGCGAGCAACGTGGAAACTCTTCCACAAGCTAAGTATTTGATGAGAATGGACCTGAGAAAACTGGTGCCGGCAGCAGGATTCGAACCCGCGACCCCGAGATTACAAATAGACTTTTTGATGTTTTCTCAAATTTCTTGAAACCTGATCATCTTTCATATCTAATTGTTTTTGTTAATCTTTCTTCCTGATTGCTCTGGACGACGCTTCCGCCAATTTGCTTGCACTTGGACGCCATATGGACGCCATTTGGGATTCGAACGGAGCTCCTGGAAATTGTTTGGACGGTTCGAATGAAGATTTCAAAACGGAGTGTCGATGCCCTGGCTCTCAAGGGCGAACGGTATTTTGTCTGGGACGAGTCTCTCAGCGGTTTCGGCATCAGGATCGGCGCCAATGGTCGCAAGACGTTCATTTGCAGATATCGAAATGGCAACATTCGCCGCCAGGTGAAACTCGGCAACGTTGGAACCCTGACGGCCGAGGAAGCGCGTGATGCAGCCAAGAAAGTGTTGGCAAGCGTAACCCTCGGAGAGGACCCTGCCGCGGAACGGGACGCCAAGCGCGAGGCAGTGACCCTTTCGCAGCTGGTTGACCTCTTTATCGCAGGACATGGACCGAAGCTGAAGCCCACAAGCCTGGCGGGTTATCAGTCCGGGTTGAACAAGCATGTGCTTCCTGTGCTTGGTAAGCGTCCCGCCGAGGCAATCACCACCAAGGATGTAAACAAGATCCATATCGGCCTCGTGGAACACCCCTCTCATGCCAACCGGGTGATTGCCTATCTGAGCAGTGTCTTCAGTTGGGGGGCTGACAACGGGTATGTTCCGGAGACCTTCAATCCAACCCGGGCCGTCAAGCGGTTCAAGGAGCAGGGTCGTCAGCGCTACCTGAGCGAAGAAGAACTGGCGAGGCTGGGCAGCGCCCTGGTCAAGGCGGAGACCAAAGGCTTGCCCTGGACCATCAAGGCGAAGGGCGACAGGCTCAAGCATGTAGCCAAGGATAACCAGACGATCATCTATCCCTCCCATGTCACCAATGCCATTCGCCTGTTGCTGATGACCGGCTGCCGGCTTCGGGAAATCCTTCATCTGCAATGGAAGGAAGTGGATATCGGACGTGGGCTATTGTTTCTTCCCGATTCCAAGACCGGCCGGAAAACCGTGATCCTGAACCGATCTGCGATCGCCATTCTTGAATCCATGGAGCGCACCGATCAATATGTCATCCTGGGCGACATTCCGGATCAACCGAGGCATGACCTCAAACGACCCTGGACCCACATTCGCGCAGCTGCCGAACTCAAAGATGTCAGATTGCATGATCTCCGGCACACCCATGCCAGTATTGGTGCGATGGCCGGATTTGGCCTTCCAATCGTTGGCAAGCTGCTCGGGCACGCTTCATCAATGACCACGCAGCGGTATGCCCATATTGCCGATGACCCGGCGAGACGCGCGTCAGATGCGATCGGTTTGTCGTTGGAGAAGATGATGGGTGCAGAGACAACACGACTAACCGGTGAAAATTGTACTTAGCAATCACTTATTTGGTTCGCGCCTATACAAAGGTCCGCTTGCCTCTTTCTTTGAACTCTTCTGATTGAAAGCGACATATGCCTAATGGTTTGCAACGGACACCGCCGAAGTTTTCGATAGCTTTTTGAACTTCAATGCATCTCGGATCAGCGCACTGACGTGCGCTCAAGTGTCTGTAGACATGAGGATGGTGAGCTTTGAACAACCGAGAGAATTGTCATAGTGATGCGCTTCTTGCAGCTGCTCGAAGCAACGGCACCAGTTGTGCGGTTGCATTTTCGACCGAGTAGGTATCGTTCGAGACAGACAGGACTATGGCGCCTACAGGTTTCTCGTCGCCACCAAAGACCGGAACCGCACAGCTCAATTCACCCAAAAGAGTCTCTTGATTGGTAATTGCATATCCTCGTTTATAGGTGCTCTGAATCTCTTCTAAGATCTTGTTCTTGTCCGTCAGAGAATGTGGAGTCTGTGCCTGCAAATCGGACGCCACCAAGATTTTTTGGACTTCGTCCGTCGGAATTTGGGACAAGATCGCACGTCCACCAGCAGTGGCAAGTGCGGGTCTCCGGCGACCTACGATAGACGTTTGGTAATCTGTCGCTTCCGCCGCTACACGCGCCAAGTAGACAATGTCGCAATGATCCAAAATGCAGTATGAAACACGTCCTTTTGTTTTTTCCCTCAAGTCTACCAAAATCGGCCAAACGAGTTTAACAATAGGGTTTGTTGAAAGGAACTTGAATTGTAAATCAATCGCCTTTATTGAAAGCTGAAAGGTCTTTTTTCTTTCATTCTTTACTAAGTATCCTTCAGCTTCAAATGTTTTTGTGATTCTGTTGACGGTTTGAAATGTATATCCTGTAATTTTTTGAATTTCGCCATTGCTTAATTCTCTGCTTCCTAGCTTGAAGCATTCCAGGACGTGAAATGATCTAGCTACAGAATCAAGAAATAGCGGGTCTTCTTCTCTGGATTCGTTTAATTCTTGCATCGTTCGAATTCTTTTTTTACTGAGTGGCGTAGATTGTTGAAAGGCTGCGGGCGGCGTTCACGACAGCGTTCGCCAATTTTTTTCTTGTCTTGGTGTTTTGCATTTCGGTAACTGTCGTGCCCAGCCCAATGGCAGCCACGGGCGCGCCGTCCGGAGCGACAATCGGGCTTGCTATTGTGGCCGCACCGTCAATTACCTCACCGCACTGATAGGCATAGCCCTGCTCAGCTGCCTTTTGAATCTCTCTCGCGATCCTTGATCTGTCAGTAACTGTGTTTCCAGTTGAAGCAATGATCGGGGCGTTCCTTGTAATTTCGTCCCTGACTGCTGGATCAAGTTTTGCGAGAATCGTCCGTCCATACGCGCTAGACAAGATGCCCCAGCGGCGACCCGCAGGAGAAATTGAAAACATTTCGCTTCGAGATGGAATTCGGAGGAGGTAAACGACCTCATTTCCGTCTCGCATGACAACGTCGGTTCGTACACCTGATGTGTTGGCGAGCCACACCGCAACCGGAGCGGCCATTTTTAGCAAATCATTGAACCTCATGTAGGCGAACGAAAGATCCAGAACTTTCGCGCTCAGGCGATATGTCGGTCTGTTCGATTGCCGTTCAAGATATCCAAGTTGACAGAGTGTATGAACAGATCGTTGAGCGGAGCTGCGGTTGATACCTGTCAGTCCGGCAATTTCATCTAATCGCAGCTCTGGAGTGTTTGGTCCGAAAACCTCCAATATTTTCATGCATTTGCCGAGTGCACCAATGGTTTTCCGATTTGCGTTTTGCATTGCTGATTCTCCTTGAAATCAGACTACAGTACTACGCAATGCGATTACAATGCCTCTGAATTCGATTAATAGTTGACAAGTTTGAAATTGAGATCACACTATGCGTATATAAAAATTGCATTGCGTAGTTTCTGAATTCAAGCAATGTGCATTAAGCGGAGGGAAGTATGAGTTCAAGAAACCTGCTCACGACATTTGCTGCAGCTGCAATGCTGACATCGACCGCATTTCCGAGTTGGGCCGACAAAGCTACCGATACGTTGAGAGTCGCGTTTCCGAAGCAATTAGAGAGCTTGAATCCTTACGTGGCGACTGCCAGGGAAATGGTGGTGATGGCAAGACACGTTTGGGACGGTTTGCTCTACCGGGACCCGAACACAGGCGAGTATCTGGGGAACCTTGCCAAGTCCTTTCAATGGGTCGACGAAACAACGCTGGAGTTCGAGCTCCGAGAAGACGTGGTTTTTCACAACGGTGAGGCGTTTGATGCGGACGACGTCGTTTTTACTTTGAACTGGATTGCTGAACCCGCAAACGGTGTTTCCAATCAAAGCACAGTGAATTGGATCGATAGCGCGGAGAAGACCGGACCGTACGCAGTTCGTCTCAAGCTGAAGAAGGTATTTCCTGCGGCACTAGAGTATTTGTCTGGTCCGATAGTGATGTTCCCGAAGGAGTACTTTAACGAAGTCGGACCTGTCGGAATGGGATTGGAACCTGTCGGTACTGGTCCGTACAGGATTGTCGAAGTGGAGCCGGGTAGCCGGTATGTCTTAGAACGAAACGAAAATTACTTCGCAGGGCCAAAAGGAACGCCGGCGATCAACAAGATCGTTTGGAAAACCATCCCGGAAAGAAATACGCAATTCGCTGAATTGCTGTCTGGCGGGATTGACTGGATCTGGCAAATACCGGCCGACCAAGCTGAGCAGTTAGGTTACGGGTATACCGTAGCAAATGAGCCCACGATGCGTGTCGGTTATCTAAGTTTCGATGCTGCGGGTCGATCGGGAGATAACCCGTTGACGGATTTTCGGGTGAGAAAAGCGATTGCCCACGCGATTCATCGTGAAGCAATTGTAGACGAGCTCTTGAAAGGTAAGTCCAAGGTCCTCCACTCAGCTTGTTTTCCGAGCCAGTTGGGTTGTTCAGAAAACGTGGTGAATTATGACTACGATCCGGAGCGTGCGCGTCAACTCCTCACTGAAGCAGGCTACCCGGACGGCCTAACAATTCCATTTTACGCTTATCGGGATCGGGAATACGCAGAAGCTATGATCGGCAATCTTGCTTCCGTCGGGATTACTGTCGATTTCAGCTACATGAAGTATGCCGCACTGAGAGACTTGGATCATTCAGGCGAAATTCCCTTCAAGTTCATGACGTGGGGCTCAAATTCCATCAACGATGTGTCGGCGATTACGAGTCATTTCTTCAGAAAAGGCAAGGATGACTATGCCCTTGATGATGACGTCGCGGATTGGCTGGAAGCAGCGGACAATTCTATCGATGTCGAATTGCGAACCGCAAACTACGAGCAAGCACTGAAGAAAATAGCAGACGAGATCTACTGGCTTCCACTTTGGTCTTACAATACCAACTACGTTTACATCAATGAGCTCGAGTTTAAACCTTATCCGGATGAAATCCCGCGCTTCTACGCAGCAAGCTGGAAATAGCAGCACACTAAGAAGCTGAGTAAACATGGGGGAAGCTATGCTTGTCAGGCTCCCCCCAATTTTAAGGATGGGGTTATGTTTATCTACACACTCAAACGATTGCTGCTGGCGGTGCTGGTTGCAGTCACGGTGTCGTTCATATCATTCAGTCTGCTATTTCTTGCAGGAGATCCTGCTATTGCGATGGCAGGTGAAGGGGCTACGGAACAGGACATTGAAGCCATCAGGAGTTTGTATGGTTTCAACAGGCCTTTTGTCATTCAATATCTGGACTGGTTGCTTCGCGCGGTCTCTGGAGATTTTGGAGATAGCTTTTACTTCAAAACTCCGGTGATTGATCTGATTGCTGCACATCTCCCGGTGACTATGACGCTGGGTGTCCTTGCAATCACGTTTGCGCTTTGTGTGGCAGTTCCTCTTGGTGTCCTTGCTGCGACCCGACCGAACAGTTTCGTTGACCGCCTTTGCTTGTTTTTTTCAGTTATGGGGCAGGCAATGCCGAGTTTCTGGTTCGGTCTTGTGCTTATTATGATTTTTTCAATCTGGTTTAGGTTGCTGCCGGCATCAGGGGCGGACACATGGAAACACTTTGTCCTTCCAACCATCGTACTTGGCTACTACGCAATGCCTGCGATCATGCGGCTTACACGCGCGGGCATGCTTGAGGTTCTGTCGGCTGATTACATCCGAACCGCGCGTGCAAAGGGCCTGAGCCAGAACAAGATTTTGTTCAAGCATGCACTGCGAAATGCGATCATTCCAGTTGTCTCGCTCGCAGCAGTCCAGCTCGGTTTCATGCTGGGCGGTTCAATCGTTGTGGAATCGATCTTTGCGCTTCATGGCGCTGGGTTTCTTGCCTGGGAGTCCATCGCCCGGAATGATTTCCCGACAATTCAGGCACTGATCCTTGTCTTTTCAATGTTCTACATCGTCTTCACATTTTGTGCCGACGTCGCAAACGCATGGCTCGATCCGCGCATGAGGGTAAACTAAGATGTCAGTCTCCTCGCAAACAACACAGACACTGCTAAAATCTCCAAGCCCGCGTGACGTTATACTTTTGCGCGCAAGAGGACATTTGGGTTTACTGTTCAGTCTCAGCATTATGGGAACATTGCTGTTTCTTGCAGTTGCAGCACCGTTGCTTTCGCCGCACGATCCCTACCTGCAGGATCTGGCCAATCGCCTTCAGTCACCTGTCTTTCTGGGAGGCAGTTGGGAGCACCCTTTAGGAACGGATCATCTGGGACGAGATTATCTTTCGAGACTTCTCTATGGCGCTCAAATTTCGTTGCTGATCGGATTTGCCGCGGCGCTGATATCTGGACTGATCGGTACCACGTTGGGGGTTCTGGCGGGCTACTTCGGTGGTCGTGTCGATCTCATTGTAACTTTTCTGATCAATGTTCGTCTCGCAATGCCCGTTGTTCTGGTTGCGCTGGCGCTTGTCGCATTATTCGGTGGGTCGCTGCTTGTTGTAATCTTGGTGCTGGGTCTGTTGCTTTGGGATCGTTTCGCTGTCGTCCTTCGAAGTGCAACAATGCAAGTTAGATCGATGGAGTACATTGCAGCGGGCCAAATACTTGGAACCCGTCTTCCCAGGTTGCTTGCAAAAGACGTATTACCTAATATTGCAGACAGTTTGATCGTGATAATTACTCTGGAAATGGCTCATGCCATTATTTTGGAGGCGGCTTTGTCTTTCTTAGGTCTTGGGGTTCAGCCACCAGTTCCTTCCTGGGGGTTGATGATCTCAGAAGGTAAGGAGATGTTGTTCTTCCAGCCGTGGCTCATAACAATACCGGGCATAGCTTTATTTGTGCTCGTGCTGGCAATCAACATGCTCGGTGACGGATTGCGTGATGTCAGTGCTCCGGAAGGTCGAAACTGATGCAATCTACTTTTCAAAATTCAAAGGTCAGAAAAATGTCCTCGGCCGAGACTCCCGTACTATCTATCAGAAATCTTACGATTGAACTGCCGCTTGGAGGTGATCGAGCATTCGCCGTAGAAAATGTAAGTATAGAAATTCCGCCAAGGAAAACCGTCTGCATTGTCGGTGAATCGGGTTCAGGAAAGTCGATTACCTCATTCGCTACAATGGGATTGTTGCCAAAAATCCTCAAACCGACTGAAGGGCAGATCTGGTTCGGTGAACGGGATCTACTCTCCACGTCCGAGAAGGAGCGGAGTGGTCTGCGTGGAGATCGAATGGCCATGATCTTTCAGGAGCCCATGACCGCATTAAATCCCTGTTTTACGATAGGAAACCAGATCGATGAGGTGTTTTTCTCTCATCGCAAGGTTTCAAGACAAGAAGCCAAGCTAAGCACACTTGATTTGCTAAACGAAGTAAAGCTTCCGGAAACGGAACGACTATACGATTGTTATCCGCACCAACTTTCCGGTGGGCAGCGGCAACGGGTGATGATTGCCATGGCTTTGGCACTCGACCCCATGCTCCTCATAGCGGATGAGCCAACGACTGCACTTGACGTAACCACACAGGCTCAGATCTTAAAGCTTATAAGGCAACTCAGGGACAGGCATGATGCTGGTGTTATGTTTGTCACGCACGACTTTGACGTTGTTGCCGAAATTGCTGATCAGGTTGTGGTCATGAAGCAAGGCCGCATCGTTGAGAAGGGAGAGGCAAATATGATCCTAACCCATCCACAGCACCCCTACACAAAAGCCTTGATTAATGCA
>NZ_JAILWL010000261.1 GCF_025698965.1 Roseibium sp. | reverse complement strand
AATCCGGTTTAGAGCGCCATAACTTAATTCCCAGCCAGATCAGGTAGAGTGCTCCGGCGAATTTCAGGGCTGTAAACAGTGTTGCCGATGCAGCAAGTACCGCGCCCGCGCCGAGCAAGGATGCGGTCATTGCCGTGAAATCCCCCAGAACTACACCAGACGTTGTCGCCCAGACCGCCGATCTGCCGCTGCTGATTGCATAACCGACCACGATCGTAATCGTTGGACCGGGTATGGCAAGCAGGGCTGCGCTTGCTGCGACAAAGGCAATCCAGAGTTCGAAACTCATTTTCAACTCCTTTGGGGCTGGAAATTCATGTGGTATGAAACCTGTTCGCTATGTAAATCATAGCGCATGGAGCGCAATCGCGCTATTAAAAACATAGTGAAGGACGCATGGCCAAAATCCCGTATCCCGGAAAGCCAGTTCGTGGCTCAAAAAGCGGCGCGCCGATCATGGCTCTATTCGACTTGCTCGGGCGGAGGTGGGCGATGGGCGTGCTCTGGACCCTGTGTGAAAACGAACCTTCGACCTTTCGAGATCTGCAGGAAAAGTGCGAGAGCATTTCCCCAGCCGTATTGAACCAGCGCATCAAGGAACTCCGGCAGGCTCAGTTTATCGATCGCAGCGAACAGGGATATGTGTCTACACCGCTCGGGCGGGAGCTTTACGATCAGCTGGTTCCACTTGGCGCATGGGCAAAAAAATGGGCGCAGAAGTTGCCGGATGAAACTTCGGTTGAAAAATGAGACGAACTTCAGGTTCGGAGGACTGGATCAGGGGACTAGTTCAGGGGACTAGTTCAGGGGCCAGATCAGAGGACTGGAGCTACCTAGAGAAGAAAGGGGAAGCCTCCCTCCATTTTCAACAGCGCAATTTTGGTGTCGGTTCCTCCATCACCCGAATAGCCGCCAAGTCCGTTTGCCGACAGGATCCTGTGGCACGGTATGATGATCGGAATTGGATTTGCGCCGCAAGCCTGACCGATCGGCTGACCGTAGGTGTTCAGTTCCTTGGCCAGATCGCCATATGTCCGTGTCTCGCCATAAGGAATGGCAAGCATGGCCTTGAAGACTGCCTGATGCAGATCACCGCCTTTTGGAGCCAGGGGCAGATCAAAATTCTTCAAACGACCGTCCATATAGGCCTGAATCTGAGCGATTGCCTCATTGAGAAGTGGCGTTTCTTCTTGGCGCGGTGACCCATTCCATTGTAGTTGGGTGATTGCGCCGTCGACTTCATGAATGGACAGGCGCCCCAGCCACGTTTCAATTTCTGCAACAGGCATGACAGTCTCCGCTCTGGAAGGTCCTGTGTAGCGTTTGGCCGGACTTATCACAACCGGGCAGGTCCAGTCGGGCTTTGACCGCTTTCCAAATTCATCCGAGTCCGAGGATGAACACGCGAAAAGGCTAGACGCTGATGGCGCAACACAGTCCGGAACAGCAGACGCTCGGCGGGGCTGCCTCAACAACCCCGATTGCAGGCATCGGCCTGCTTGTTCTGGCGCTGCTTGGTTTTTCCCTCCTGGATGCGACTGCCAAGTATCTTTCAGCCAGCCTGCCTGTCCTGCAAATCGCCTGGATGCGGTTCGTCACCCATGTGATTTTGACCCTGATCTTTTTTCAGATCTGGAAAGCACCGTCACTTTTTAAAACCAAACGTCCGTTTCTGCAGATCATCCGCGCCTTGTGCCTGCTGGGAATAACAATTTTCAATTTTCTGGCTGTTCGCTATCTGCAGCTGGCGGAAACGACATCAATCATGTTTGCGGCACCATTCGTCATTACAGCCCTTGCCGGCCCCATGCTGGGTGAATGGGCGGGGCTCAGGCGATGGGTGGCGATCGTGGTCGGTTTCGCAGGCGTTCTCGTGGTAACCCAGCCAGGGATGGGCGGCATGCACTGGGCAGTCATCTATTCGGTGATTGCGATGATATTCTTTGCTGTTTACGCGCTTCTCACCCGACAACTGACAGCCACCGAAAGTTCTGCTGGCATGTTGATCATTTCAGGTGTCGTCGCCTCGGTGGCCATGGCTCCGGCCGGACTGTCCGTGTGGGTCATGCCGGAAGATGTCTGGACCTGGGTGTTGTTGTTTGCCCTCGGTGCGTTTGGTGCAGGTGGGCATTTCCTTTTCATTCTCGCGCACCGCGTCGCGCCTGCTCCGGTGCTCGCACCGTTCAACTACACGCAGATCATCTGGATGATCGCGCTGGGCTACTTTATCTTTGCAGATGTCCCGACACTCACCACCCTTGTCGGAGCTGCCATCGTCATTTCTTCCGGGCTTTACATTCTCTATCGGGAGCGGGTCCGAGGCATTTAGAGATTTGGCAATGCGCAATGCGGATTCTGATCTTCCCGATACGTTACAAATAGGATCCGGCGGTTGACGGGTTGCCTGACTTTCCTTCTTAATACCGCCTGCCGTCGGACAGACGGCGGAAAAATTGGTCGCCAGCCTGTTTAGGAGGAATGGGATGGAACTGGATCGCCGAAAGTTTTTGGGAGGAGCGGCAGCGGTCGCAGGTACTCTCGCAATGCCGCAGTTCGCGCAGGCAAATGCCGCGGCGAATGCTTATTTCAACGGTTATCAGCCGGACAACGGATATCAGTACCGGCGGACCAATATGAACCGCATCCAACCGGTCTGGCGTCGCCAGATGGTAAAGTATTTCAGCCCCGAACCGCCTGGAACCGTGGTGGTCGATACGTCAAATCACTTCCTTTACTGGATCTGGGAAAACAACACTGCGCTGAGATATGGTGTCGGGGTCGGGCGTGAAGGCTTCAAATGGTATGGCCGGGCGCGGATCGACCGGAAAGCACTCTGGCCCCGCTGGGTGCCGCCACCTGAAATGCTGAAACGCCAGCCTGACCTGCCGCGCAAAGTGGAAGGCGGGGCTGCAAACAATCCACTCGGTCCAAGAGCTCTTTATCTCTACAGGGGTGGCCAGGATCTCGGATACCGGCTGCATGGCACGCTCGAACCCTGGAGTATCGGCCGGGACGTTTCCAGCGGCTGCATTCGCATGTTGCCGGAGGACGTCATCGATCTTTATCAGCGCTGCCCGAAGGGGACGGCGGTGCTGGTTCTGGAGCATCTGGGTGCAAGCGCCGGTTAAAGCCGGCGCTCAGGAAACGCGATTTAAGGTTTTTGGGGGATTCCTTGGGAAATAATTTTGGCCAGATCGGCCGGGGCGCAGCGATCGCCCTTTTATGTGGTTTCGGGTTGGCTGCGTGTAACAGCGCAGGCAACTTGTCGTCTCCGGATGTCACCAACGCACCGGCTGCCGGCTTTGTTGATGTCAATCCCGGCTCGGAAGAAGAATTTATCGTCAATGTCGGGCGGCGCATTTATTTTGACAAGGGGTCTGCAGTCGTCACGGAAGAGGCCAAGATGACGATTGAAAACCAGGCCAGGTGGCTCAAACAGAACAAAAAGTGGCTGGTCAAGGTCCAGGGCCATGCGGATGACGGCGGAGGCGAATCGAAAGAAAAGACCTTGTCGACGCAACGTGCCAATGCGGTCATGACCGAATTGGTCAGTCTTGGTGTCAGTCCAAACCGGGTGTGGGTCAAGGGGTATGGTATCGAGCGTCCGGTGACAAATTGCGACGATATCACCTGCCAGTCTCAGAACCGAAGAGTGGTCGTCAACCTGAGGGAAGAGTTCGACGATTCCGCTCCCCAGCAGCGTTGAGCAACGGCCAGAACGCTGCAATGGCGTTCTGGCTTGCATTCCTACGACGAAGAGACCAAAACAAATGACTGTTTCCTATCATCGGAGACAGCTATAACGGGCGCTCCTGTCGCCGCAGCGGTATTTGAGAATAATAAATGTCAGAAGACAACGGATCCAAACCACCGTCACCAGAACTGCCGCCCAAGCCCGGAAAACGACTTACGCTCGGACATATTGCCGACCAGCTCGGCATTTCGACCGCGACGGTGTCCCTTGCGTTACGGGACAGCCCTCTTGTTGCCGAAGAGACACGCGAAAAGGTCAAGCAGACAGCGGAAGAGATCGGTTACATCTACAATCGGTCGGCGGCGTCGCTGCGCACGTCCCGAAGTCAGATAGTCGGGGTTGCCGTCCACGACATTCTCAATCCGTATTTCGCCGAGGTGTTCTCGGCGCTTGAAGATGTGCTCGAAGAGCAGGGGCAGATGATTTTCATCTGCAATCACCGGGACGATGTGAAACGCCAACGAGCGTTTGTGAATACGCTTTTACAGCACAGGGCGGACGGCCTGATCCTTTGCCCGTCCGTCGGAACGTCTGCCGAAGAGATCAACCGGCTTGTCGACCAGGGCATACCCGTCACACTTGTTGCCCGTGAGGTTTCCGGTGTCTGGGCTCCTTGCGTGCGCGGTGATGACATGAGCGGTACTTATCAGATCACCAAGCATCTGCTCGCCCAGGGCCACAACGACATTGCTATGGTGGGCGGGCGCCGGGACAGTTCCACCGGCCGTCTTCGCAATGCCGGATGGCGCAAGGCGTTGAGCGAAGCCGGCATCGATCCGGAAGGGCAGGTCGACCTGCCTGAATTGATGACGCAGGCCGATGGCCGCGCTGCCGTCCCGAAAATTCTTGAGGCCGAACCCCGGCCGACAGCGGTTGTCGGTTTCAATGATCTGGTCGCCTTCGGCATGATGACAACACTGCGCCGGGCCGGTGTCGAGCCCGGTCCCGACATTGCTATTACGGGATATGACGACATTGACGGGGCGGATGCCCGCACGCCGGCGCTGACCACAGTTGCCAATCAACCGGAAAAGATAGGACGCCTTGCGGCTTTGACGCTGCTCCGGCAGATCGCCGGAGACCGCGTTCCCAACAAGCCGATTGTCATTGAACCTGAGCTTCGTGTCCGGGAAAGTTCGCCGCCTCCGGGCGTTCGCCTTGCGCCCCGACTTGAGGAATAGGCACTGAGGTCAAGGGCAGGGGGTCGAAACAGGGCGGCATGGCCGCCCTGCTTGTTTTTGAGCGGCTTACCGCGGTTCGTCCCTGAGACCCTTGAAGATCGCGTAGCATGCCAGCAGCAGCACGATCGTGAACGGGAAGCCGGTGGATACAGCCATGGCCTGCAAGGCTCCCAACCCGCCACCAAGCAGCAGGGCGATTGCCACCAGTCCTTCAAAGGTGCACCAGAATACCCGTTGGGATACAGGCGCATCGACCTTGCCGCCTGCCGTGATCGTGTCGATGACAAGCGATCCGGAATCTGACGACGTGACGAAGAATACGATTACCAGAATGATCGCGATAAACGACGTGATCGATGCGAATGGCAGATCCGCCAACATGCCGAACAGCGACAGTTCAGGGCTGTAGCTTGCGATGACGTATTGGTGCACCTGGCTATCAGGACCGGTCAGAACCTGCTCGATTGCAGTGCCGCCGAAAGCCGTCATCCAGATGACCGATACGATTGTCGGAATGATGAGGACGCAGATCACGAATTCACGCACGGTCCGGCCACGGCTGACGCGGGCGATGAACATACCGACAAACGGCGACCAGGAAATCCACCAGGCCCAGTAGAAGGACGTCCATCCCTGACGGAAGCCGTCGTCTTCACGGCCGAATGGTATGGACAAGGGAATGACATTCGAAGCGTAGGCGCCAAGATTGGAGACGAAGCCGGAAACGAGTTCAGCCGTTGGTCCGGCCGTGATCACGAAGACAAGCAACAGCGCTGCGATCAGCATGTTGATCTCAGACAACACCTTCACGCCGCCGTCGAGACCACGCAACACGGATATCAGCGCGACAAGCGTGATCCCGATGATCAGCACGACCTGCGCTGCATTGCTGACCGGAATGCCGAAGACAAATTCCAGGCCGGCATTTGCCTGCTGTGCTCCGAAACCCAGAGACGTTGCAAGCCCGAACAGGGTTGCGAACACGGCCAGAATGTCAACGATATGGCCCGGCCAGCCCCAGGTGCGTTCTCCGAAGATCGGATAGAACACCGAGCGCATCGTCAGAGGCAAACCCTTGTTGAAGGTGAACAGCGCGAGCGCGAGCGCGACCACAGCGTAAATTGCCCAAGGGTGAAGACCCCAGTGGAAAATCGTGGCCGCCATTCCAACGGCCTTGGCCGCAGCGACGTTTTCCTCAATCAGGTTGCCGTCCGCATCAAAGGGCGATGGGACGCCGATCGGTTCGGAAAACGCCATGTGATAGACCGGCTCCAGGACACCAAAGAACATGAGGCCGATCCCCATGCCCGCCGCGAACAGCATCGCGAACCAGCCGAAATACGTGTAATCGGGATCCGCGTCCTTGCCGCCGATACGGACACTGCCAAGCGGCGTGACGATGAGCACGAGGCAAACGAGAACAAAGACGTTGCCGGAAATGATGAAGAACCAGTCGAGATTGGATGTCAGCCATTTGCGCATCGCGTCGAAGACCGGGCCGACTTCGTTTTGAAACGCGAGGGTCAGAAAGACAAAGGCGACGATCGACAGGCCGGAGACCAGAAAGACCGGATTGTGAATGTCCAGATTGAACGGGCCGACACTGGTTTCGATATTGTCCTGTCCGATTTCGTAATCGGTGTCGATGACATTCGCAGCCCCTTCTGGGCCAGGAATCCCCTGGGTGGTTGTTTCTTCGCTCATGGGAGCGTTCCTTGTTGTTCGAGAAAACTGTTATCTGACGAGAAAGACAGAGACATCCGCGTGGGAGGCGATCCTGCCTCCGTTCGACGGCCAGAAGTAATCTGTCAATTTGGGAGCGTGGGTCGCCATGACGACCAGGTCGGCGCCGGTCTCATCTATTGCCTTCAGCAGCGCGTCTTCCAGTTCTGCCACCGGATCATGTGCAAATGCAGCGTGCCCGGAGGCCGGGACACCGTGTTTGGCAGCCTGCGATGCTGCATAGGCGTCCAGTTTGGCTCGAAACTCGTCGGGTGTGTGTGCCAGGGAGCCTGGAACCGTCGATGCGACAGCAGTAAATACGATTGGGATGTTGTCGGCTTTTGCCAGATAAACACCAGTAGAAACAGCTTTTTCAAGTGTATCCACATGGTTCAGGTCGATTGGAATTAGGATTTTCTTGAACAATATTTCCTCCCTGATCTGTCCTGAATCGTTGGCTGGGTAGCTGGTTTCAGGAAGCGATCTGGTGGAGGGCAGGGTGTTTTGATTTTTTTATCTGTTACCGCTCCACTATCTCTTACGATATTGCGGTTAACTTAGCGGTCAGCGTCAAAGGAACGTCATGGGCGAGCGATGACGCGACACGAATGCCATTATACAAACGTATTGGTCGATTGCGACCGGCATTTGACTGAAGGTGTCGGTCATGTCGTCATCGGTTCCGCTTCAGGGTCGAAGGCGACGCATTTGTTGCGGCCGGACGACTTGGCTTTGTAAAGCGCCGTGTCGGCTCTTTGCATCAACGACGAAAACTCAACGTCTTCGGGAGAGGACGTTGCCAGTCCCATACTGCAGGTGACTGTCTGGTCGACGTGATCCAACTGGCATTCATCGATGATTTTCCTGCGGAGCCTTTCGCAGACCCGCAAGGCGCCCTGTACGCCCACGTCGCACAAAATCAGACAAAATTCCTCGCCACCAATACGGCCGAAAACGTCGGTATTGCGCAGCGCTTTTCCGATCGTATCTGCAAAGAGCTTAAGAACCTCATCGCCTGCCGCATGCCCGTGTCGGTCATTGATTTTCTTGAACCGGTCGATGTCCATCATCACCGCGGTAAATGCCTGTTTCGTCCGCCGGTAACGCTGGATTTCGGTGTTGGCGCGTTCCATGAAGGCGCGCCGGTTCAGGATTTGTGTCAGGTCGTCGATACTTGCGACCCTCTCCAGATTGATTTTTGCATCCATGAGCGCCTGATGGTCACGCTGCCGCGCGATTTCATGTCCAATCCAGTCCGCAAACTGGCGAACAATCTGAATGTCAGCTGAAGTGAAGGGGCGTTTGCGGACGTCGGGTGCAGTGAAATTGATCGTGCCGTGCAGAATGCCGTCCACCAGCAGGGGCGCACCGATATAGGTCTCCAGTGCAAAAATTTCATAACAGGGATGTTTGGCGAATTCGGAATTGGCGGCATTCGCCGTTGCGATCGGCTCATCGGCCTCAAGTGTCAGAACGCAATAGGTGTCTTCAAGCGCGAACGAAGCTCCCGGTTTGATTTCAGCATTCGGACTGTGTGCATGCGTCACCCTATAGTGACCTTCGACCACATGACTGATTATGCCAAAGGGAAGTTCAAAGTGATCGCTGCCAAGTCTCAGGATCTCGGCGATCTTCTCTTCGTGACTGAGTTCGCGGGTTGATGTTATCGAATAAAGTTCCGCAAGCGTCGTTTCCGTTTTTTTGCGGTCTGTGATGTCGTTGACCAGAACAACGAGGCCTTCGACGTTGCCTTCCTGGTTGATGCGCGGACTGCAATCCATTTGACATTCGCGTGTCACGCCATCGGGAAAGTGTAGACTGAACTCCTTCGATGCCTTTCGACCTTTCAGCGCTTCCTTAAAGAGTTTCTGAACCTCTTCTCGCTCGTTTAACGGGAGCCTATCGCGAAGCATCGTCCCAACAAGTTGATAGCTTGTGCCGTTAAACCATTCGCAACCTACCTTGTTGAGGTACTGACACCTCCCGTCAGGCCCAACTTCACCGACACAGGCCGAAATACTGTCCGCCATCAGATGAAGTTTCTGATAGGCCTTTTCCGCGAGTGCTTTTGCTTCCTTCATTTCGGTGATGTCGGCACGAATTCCGGCAATACCTCCGCTTCTGGTCCTGGTCTCCGATATTCTCAGCCAGCGCCCGTCCTCAAGGTTCTGTTCGATGACGGAACCATCCGCTGCCTGGTGTTTTGCAAGACGGTCGGCGAGCCAGGCTTCGTCGTCCATCTCGCCGGTATCGTATTGTTTCCTGTTCAGGCCGAAGCGAAGAATGTCTTCAAAACGGTTTCCGGGGAAAATGGCTTGTGCCGAATGGGCATAGATGTCCCGATAGTTGTCGTTGCACAGGACCAACCGGTCTTC
>NZ_JAILWL010000260.1 GCF_025698965.1 Roseibium sp. | reverse complement strand
GAAGGTATTGGTCCAGCTTATGCAGCGAAACTGAGCGAGGTCGGCATTAAAACGACCGAAGCCTATCTGGAGCGCGCAAAGGATCCGAAAGGCCGCAAGGCACTTGAGGACGAAACGGGGATTGACGGCAAGCGTATTCTGAAATGGGCAAACATGGCTGATCTGATGCGCATCAGCGGTGTTGGTGAAGAATATTCAGAGCTTCTTGAGGCGGCAGGTGTTGATACGGTGAAGGAACTGAAACACCGCAATGCTGAAAACCTTGCAGCCAAGATGAAAGAAGCGAACGAGGAAAAGAAACTCGTGCGCCAGGCTCCGAGCGAGAGCCAGGTTACCAAATGGGTCGATCAGGCAAAGGAATTGCCGCCGATGATGACCTACTAAATTCTGGTTGTTTAAACGACCACACCAAAAAGGCGTGCTTCCGGCACGCCTTTTTTTCGGACAGACTGGATGAGCCGATCTGTTTCGGTTTCAAACGCTGATCTGGCCGTAGCGCAGTGCTTCAACAACCGTGTGAGTCTTGTTTGAGGCGTTCAGCTTGACGCTTGCATTTTGGAGATGGGCATGCACCGTGCGCTGAGAAATGTCGAGCACGTCGGCGATTTCACCTGCCGTCTTGCCATAAGCCGTCAGTTCCAGCACCTTGCGTTCGCGCGTTGAAAGCGCACCTGGTCTTTGACCGGAAATCACGCCGAGTTCGCGCAGACGCGAGAAGGCGGCAGCGGAGAGAACTTCGAGATTGGCGAGATCGTATTTGTTGACCTGCAAGGATGGGCCGCTGGCAAATACGAATGCCTGGAACGGGTAGAGTTCGGTCACCGGAACAACAACGATCTGGCTACCTTCACCTGCTGATGCCAGAAGATCGGAATGCTCCATATCGCCTGCGGTGATTGTCCAGATCCTGGCGCGGTTCGACCCAAGTCCCAGCATCAAGGCACTGTCGTTCGCCGACAGCGAAGTGCTTTCAATGCCGTCGTTGCGCTGGTCAGGCCATCTGAAACGTTGAACGAGATTATCGATCGGCCGATTTGGCATCGGCAGACCCGTTATGAGAATATGGGTTGCACCCATGCGCCGGAGATTCGATTCCAGTATGTCCAGTACATGGTGTGCGGCATTGGCTTCCGAGATTGCTCTCAGCTTGCTCTTCAATTCTGTCTGATCAAGCATTGTGCACATCCTTTGCGGCTCAAAAAAGCCACGATTTACGAGGGCCGACTTTCGCCAGGCACCTGCGCTGATGGGTTGGTCTCGCATTCTGCTTCAACACCGCAAGTCAAAGCGGAACCCGGATGCCGCGCATTTCTTATAAGGGTAGAATTTCCCATGCGTCAGCACACATACGCTACAATACAATTGTAGATCGTACCAATAGGGAAAATTAGCGGATTTGGCAAATTGCGCCAGAAAATTGACAAATTGTCGTCCAAATTCGGTGTTTGCGCTAACAGGAATTGTTTACTCGTTTGTTCAGGAAAAGCAGTTCGAGATCTTGCCGGAGATTGCGGACGGGTGCCGTGACCCATCGATTGCCGCGCAATACTTAACCCATTGTGCTGAGTTGCCAAGCTTGACGGGCAGGGACTAAAACGATGCCCAAGGGAGACGATTGCAATGCCGCTCAGTTTTACCGGACCCGATAGCTTTTATTCCGCCGACGAGGAAGCTTGGTGGGCGTCCGTAGACAAAGCCCTGAAAGGGACATCCAGACAGAGGTTGTTTGGAACAACCGATGACGGTCTTGAGATTGCGCCGCTCTATGCTGGCCGGACGGATACACCGTCCAGGGCCTTGCGGAGCGAAAACCAGGACTGGTCGATCGTACAAAGGATCGACATCGCGGATCCGTCAGCCGCGAATGCGCAAATACTGGAGGACCTGGAAGGTGGTGCCAGCGGCCTTGAGCTGGTTCTCCCTGGAACACAGGCTGGACGCGGATACGGTACCCGCGTTTGCAATCTCCCGGAATTGGAAACTCTGTTTCACAATGTCCAGCTTGAGCTGATCAATCTTCGGCTTGAAGCAGGACAGGGAAGTGCCGAGGCTCTGGCTCTTGTTCTTGCCTATCTGGAAAAGCGGAAAATCGACCCGGCACTGGTCAAAATAGCTTCCGGTTTCGATCCATTCGGGCAAAAGGGAGTTCTTGGACCCGATGCGGTTGATCTGAACAGATCGATAAATGAGCTCAGGGACATGGCCGAAGCCGTGCAGGCTTCGGGAAGCCCGGCGCGCTTGCTCAAGTCGGAGGGGAGCATCTGGTATGACGCCGGGGCGACACCGGGTCAAGAACTTGCGCTTGTTCTGGCATCGGCTGCGGCGCAGCTGAGATTGCTTGAGAAAACGAAACTCGAGCCAGAGGTCTGGGCGAGCCGGATTTCCATGAACCTTGTAGCCAATGCCGATCAATTCGGAACAATAGCGAAGGCCAGGGCAATCCGGGCGCTTTGGGCGAATGTTCTGGACGGAGCCGGTTTACCGCAGTCGCCGATGCAGCTCCATATGTCGACTTCCTACCGCATGCTGACGCGCCGAGACCCTTGGGTGAACCTGCTCAGAAATACGGTGGCAACGTTTGCCGCAGGCGTTGGCGGTGCAGACAGCGTCTGCGTTTTGCCGCATACGCTCGCTGTCGGCCTGCCGGACGGGTTTGCCCGCCGTCTTGCGCGCAATACTCAGTCCATCTTGCTGGAGGAAAGCAACCTGTCGAAGGTCATGGATCCGGCTGCCGGGTCTGGAGCAATTGAAGACAGGACCGAGAAACTCTGTGCCATCGCCTGGGCGTTTTTCCAGGAAATCGAAGCCGCAGGCGGAATTGCAGAGGCGCTTCGTCAGGGATTGGTTCAAAAGCGCATAGGTTCCGCGAAGGCTGAGCTTGATGAGAGTGTTGCGCGCAGGAAGCGCCCGATCACTGGCGTCAGCGAGTTTCCGGATCTCGCCGAAACGAATGTGAAAGTGCTTCAGGACGAGCTGGTCGAAACAAGTGTTTCCCCGATTCCTCAAAGTGGCATTCCGGAGCCGGGCGAGGGTGAGTGGTTCAGTGCGCTGAAGTCTGCAGCTGCTGAGGGTAAAGCGCTGCTGGAGTTTGGCGAAGATAAGCCTCAGGAAGATCTGACTGCGCACAGACTGGCCGAACCATTTGAGAAGCTGCGCGCCGCTGCGGACGCTCTTGAAATCCGAACCGGGAAGGTTCCAACAGTCTTCCTTGCAAGTCTCGGGTCATTGGCCCAGTTCACTGCCCGGGCAACCTGGACCGCGAATGCCTTTGCCGCAGGTGGCGTCAAGGCCGTGGGGCCGGCGATCTACAAATCGCATGATGATCTTCTGATGGCGTTCAAGGAAAGCGGAGCGGCACTTGCCTGCCTTGTGTCTTCCGACGAGGTTTACGAGACAGAAGCCGCAGACCTTGCCCGAGCGCTGAAAGCTGCCGGTGCCAAACATCTGTATCTGGCCGGAAAACCCGGAGCGCAGGAAGCAGCGTATAGCGAGGCAGGTATCGATACGTATCTTCATGCCGGCTGTAACCTGCTGGCTCTTCTGGAAGACGCACATGCACAGTTGAACGCAGTGCATGGTGCAGACCAATCAGATCTGGAGGTCCTATGATGAGCAGGATCCCGAATTACTCAGACAAACCGTTCCGCAATCTCCTGAAAGAGGCAGATGCGGGATCTCGGACCGGGTGGGAAACACCTGAAGGCATCGAGGTTTCGCCGGTTTATCGTGCCAACGATCTGGACGGATTGAAGCATATTGACAGCTGGCCCGGGTTGCCACCGTTCCTGCGCGGGCCTTATCCGACCATGTATGTTCAGCAGCCCTGGACGGTGCGCCAGTATGCAGGATTTTCAACTGCTGAAGACTCCAACGCCTTCTATCGCCGCAATCTGGCAGCGGGCCAGAAGGGGTTGTCTGTTGCGTTCGATCTGGCAACCCACCGTGGGTATGACAGCGACCATCCGCGTGTTGCCGGTGATGTCGGCATGGCTGGGGTTGCGATCGATTCAATCTATGACATGCGCACGCTCTTTTCCGGAATTCCGCTGGACAAAATGAGCGTTTCCATGACCATGAACGGTGCAGTGCTGCCCGTTTTGGCGCTTTACATCGTGGCAGCTGAAGAGCAGGGCGTTGCTCAGAAGGACCTGTCGGGGACCATTCAGAACGACATTCTGAAGGAGTTCATGGTCCGCAATACCTATATCTATCCACCGCAACACTCGATGCGGATCATTTCGGACATCTTCAAGTTCACCTCCCAGAACATGCCGCGCTTCAACTCGATCTCGATTTCCGGCTATCACATGCAGGAAGCGGGCGCGACGGCGGATCTGGAGCTGGCCTACACCATAGCCGATGGCATTGAATATGCCCGTGCGGGTGTGGCGGCTGGAATGGACATCGATCGGTTTGCACCGCGGCTGTCATTCTTCTGGGCCATCGGTATGAACTTCTTCATGGAAGTTGCCAAATTGAGGGCGGCGCGTCTGATCTGGGCGACGCTGATGCAGGAGAACTTCCAGCCCGAGAACCCGAAATCCCTGTCCTTGCGGACACATTCGCAAACCTCCGGTTGGTCGTTGACCGCGCAGGATGTGTTTAACAACGTGACCCGCACCTGTGTGGAAGCGATGGCGGCGACCCAGGGACACACCCAGTCACTGCACACCAATGCGTTGGATGAAGCGTTGGCCCTGCCGACGGATTTTTCTGCTCGGATTGCCAGAAACACTCAGCTGTTCCTGCAGCAGGAGAGCGGCACGACCAAAGTGATCGATCCATGGGGCGGTTCTTACTATGTTGAGAAACTGACAGCCGACCTTGCCGAAAAGGCCATGGCTCACATTCGCGAAGTGGAAGAACTCGGTGGTATGGCAAAAGCCATCGAAAAAGGTATTCCGAAGCTGCGAATTGAAGAAGCGGCGGCCAAAACCCAGGCACGGATCGACAGCAACGCGCAAACGGTGGTCGGCGTCAACAAGTTCAAGCCTGATAGTGAAGAGGCTATCGACGTTCTGAAGGTCGACAACGCACAGGTGCGCGCGGCGCAGATCGACAAGTTGAAACGCCTGCGTGAGGAACGTAACGAAGGCGAGACACAGGCGGCTCTCGATGCCTTGACCAAGTGTGCCGAAACGGGCGACGGCAATTTGCTGGATCTTTCCGTAAAGGCGGCACGTGCCAAAGCGACCGTTGGTGAGATATCATTGGCAATGGAAAAGGTTTTCGACCGCCACAAGGCCGAGATCAAGTCGATCTCTGGGGTCTATAAACGGGAAGCAGGCGCCATGTCAGGAGCCATGGAAAAAGTTCAGAAACTGGTGGAAGCCTTTGAGGACAATGATGGCCGCCGTCCACGTATCCTTGTCGCCAAGATGGGGCAGGATGGGCATGACCGTGGCCAGAAGGTGATTGCTTCCGCCTTTGCCGATCTCGGGTTTGATGTCGATATCGGCCCGTTGTTCCAAACGCCTGAAGAAGCGGCTCGTCAGGCTGTAGAGAATGATGTCCATGTGGTTGGCGTCTCCTCGCTGGCCGCCGGCCACCTGACACTGGTTCCGGCCTTGAAGAAGGCACTTGCGGATGAAGGACGCGAGGACATCATGATTGTTGTCGGAGGTGTCGTACCGCCGCAGGATTACGAAGAACTTTACCAGTCCGGCGCTGCGGCGATCTTCCCGCCAGGAACCGTGATCGCGGAAGCTGCCATCGGCCTGATCGGCAAGCTCAATAAGCAGCTTGGTTACGGGCCGGCGGAAGCGGCTGAGTAGTGAATTTATCGGAAGATCGGCGTGACCAGTATTGCGTCGATCAGTCCTTTTGAGCCTGGCTGAGCGGCACCGGCAATTCCATGTATTGACTGAAAAGATAGGGACCCATGCGCCAACGGATTTGCGCGAGCGTGTAGGTGAGGTCCTTGTTGTCCTGAATGAATACCGTTTCAGGTACACTTTTCTCGGCGTCCTGCAGGACGATGCCGGTGTTTCCGTCTTCCAGATCGTAAAGTGTGCAGTCGCAGATCGGCTTTTCCTTCAGATCCAGCAATTTGCCGGACCGGAGCCTGGCTCTGGAAGCAGGCGACGGGCGCCCTTCGAATTGAATTGTTTTGAGCGCCATGGCCGCCGGTTCTGACTGGTTGATCTGCGGGGACTTCGAATGCAGGTCAGATTTAGGCGCTTCAGCTTGTGTCAGGCTTGAGCCTTTGGAAACTTGTTATCCCTCAGCGTCTTCGCCAGGTTCGTAGATCAGAATGTCGCCCGGCTGGCAGTCCAGAACCTCGCAGATCCTTTCCAGCGTTTCGAAACGGACGCCTTTGACTTTGCCTGATTTGAGCAAAGACACGTTCTGTTCGGTAATGCCGATCCGCTCGGCCAGCTCCTTGGACCGCATCTTGCGGCGGGCGAGCATGACATCCAGTTCGATAATGATGGGCATGATGGGTCCCCGGTCCAGCGTTGCTATATTATTTGTCTGTTTTCTTCTGCAAGCAGAGCGGCTTCGCGCATGATCCATCCAAACAGAAGCAGGAGAGCCCCGAGAATCATGCAAAATATTTCCCCGCCATCAACTGTGACGTCAATAATCTTCTCTCCTTCGGGATAGTCCAGAGTGAGAATGAGCGAGGTAACGGGATCGCTGGCCACCTCGAAGATCGCATAGGAGATGAACCAGATGCCGAGCGATACGACGGTTTCCAGGGTTTTTGGCGAAAAGAAATCCATGCTTTCAAATTGCAAACTCAAGGACCGCAACGTCCAGACTGCACCGATTAGCAGCGTGAACATAACAAGGACAAGCGTCGCCAATGCGCCGCGCTGGGCGGGTGACATATCGGCTATGACACGCTCCGTATCTTCGATCGTTACGGTGCCGTGACCGGAGACGAAAGCAATTTCAGGCGACAGAACGGACAGCACAAGTACTGTTGCCAGAACAAACAGAGCCAGAGCACAGACTGTCATTGCCCATTTCAAGAGCCTGGCACAGAGCTTAATGCGCTGGAGCCGTTTGGATCTGATCGAAGTTTCAAAGGAATTCATCTAATGGTCCTCCTGCCTGGCATCAGACGAATTGTCGGTTTTCGTCAGCAATCAGCGCTGCTTCGCGCAGGATCCAGCCAAACAGGAGCATCAGCGCGCCGAGAATGAGACAGAATATTTCGGCGCCATCCAGGCTGATTTCCAGTGAACGCTCTCCGGGGGGAAGGTCGTAGGTCAGGATAATTGAGCCAATCGGGTCGCTGATGAGGTCGAAGATTGCGAAAACGATCAGCCAGACACCGATAGAAATGACGTTTGCCAGGGTTTTCGGCGAAAAGAATTCCATCATCTGAAACCGTTTGAAGACTTGACGGATATTCCAGACCGACAGGGCAAGAAGGGTGATTGCGATGCAGATCAGTACCGCGACACCCATTCGTTGAACGTATGGAATTTCGTCAATGCGACGTTCAATATCGGCAATGTCGATCGTTTCGTCCGGGGAAATCAGCAGGTCGTTGGGCATGGCGATTTCAACCAGAATAAGCCCCCCAAGCAGCACCATCAGGACCAGAATTACCGTCACGGTCCACTTCATGAACGCAGATAATCTGCGGATTCTTGTCAGCCGCTTTTCTCGCTCAGCCCATTCAAGATCGCTCATCGGTTTCTCCGTTCGGTGGCCCAGACGGCGATGTGTCTACAGCTCTCCCGGTCAAAAAGCAATTATTTTGATATCGCTATTGACAAAAAAATTATTGCCGACAATTTTTAAATTATCGTTTTACAATAAAAAATGAATGTTGTAGATCGGTGCGAATTCAAAAACTCAAGTGAGATCACCAATGGTAAGTTCTTTTGCCAATTATGTTTTTTTCGTTCCGGCCAAACCGGGACGTGCTGCAGTCCTGCGGAGACTGCGATGCCACTGGCTCGTTGAGCCTGCGATACTTTGCCTTGTTCTGGCAGTGCTGGTTTCTGGGGCTCAAGCCGCAGATCTTGAGGATTATCAGAACCCGGGGTTCGATCCGATCACAGCTCCTCGGTCGATTTGGGCAGGTCCTTACTTGGGCTTCGAGGCGGGGCCCTCCCAGACGGTGACAGACGTGAAGGCTGGCGGGAGAAGCAAGGACCTTTCGCGTGTCGATGCCGCGTTTGGTCTGTTTGGCGGCTACAACTGGGAAGTCTCGCGCTTTGTGCTCGGGGTAGAGGGCGGCGCGACCTATCTGGGAGGACGTGAGAAAGGTCGGCACCCGACACTGGGTACAGTTGAAGCCGGTGCAAAGTGGACTGTCAGTGCCAAGGCACGGGCAGGTTTGCCGATTGGCAATTTCATGCCTTATCTGAGTGCAGGTGTTGCTGCGACCGAACATAGTCTCAAGGCAAACGGCAAAGAGAGGTCTTCGGTGTCGCTCGGTCCCGTTGTCGGGGGCGGGCTGGAAGTTGCCTTCAAGGATGATTGGCGGTTGCGCGCTGATTATTCGCTCACCGGCATCATTGACGACAAAGCCAGATATGGTGGCACGAGCGTTAGCAGAACGTCGGGCAACCACCGGTTCATGATCGGAATTTCACGGGCGTTTTAACGCCCGTCACTTACACGAAAGCAATTTGCCGAAAATACTGGTTGCCCTGAAATCCATTAACCCAGGGCAGCCAGGCCTGTCAGGTCTGCAAGCACGGCCTTTGGAGCAAGGTCCGGATATTCATCCGGCATCCCGGTCCGGTTCATCCAAACCGTCCTGAAACCGAATGCAGCTGCGCCTGCAATGTCCCATCGGTTTGAGGATTGAAAGGAAACCTCTTCGGGATAAATGCGGAAATGGGTTGTGACCATTTCATAGACCTGTGGGTCGGTTTTGAACGTTCTGAGTTCGTCAACCGAGAAGATCTCATCAAACAGTTCCGTCAAGCCGGCAGCTTTAGCAGCTGCTTCCAGCATCTTGGGAGAGCCGTTCGAGAGGATTGCGATTTTTGCTCCCGTTGCCTTCAGGTTTGTCAGAACCTGAGGAACCTCGGGATAGCAATCAAGCTTCCAATAGGCATTGAGAAGATCATCCCGCAGCGACTTGTCGGCTGAAGGCACCAGCGCGAATGCG
>NZ_JAILWL010000026.1 GCF_025698965.1 Roseibium sp. | reverse complement strand
CGGACGTCAATCACCAGATGTCCGTGATGCGCGAAGAAAGCTTCGGCCCGGTTGTCGGCATCATGAAGGTGAAGGACGACGAGGAAGCGCTGCAATTCAGGAATGACAGCCCCTACGGTCTGACCGCGTCCATCTGGACGGAAGATGTCATCGCTGCGTCCGAAATCGGCGACAAGGTCGAGACCGGCACCGTTTTCATGAACCGGTGTGACTATCTCGATCCGGCCCTGGTCTGGACCGGCGTCAAGGACACCGGAAAAGGCGCTGCCCTCTCCGAAATCGGCTTCCACAATCTGACGCAGCCGAAATCGTTCCACTTCCGCGTTGAGCATTGACGCGGTCCCTTAGATCTCTTGAGTTTGATGTGCAAATGAGCTCACTTCCTTCTGTAAACTGGTCCTATCCGACTTCTGTCCGTTTCGGTGTCGGTCGGATCAAAGAATTGCCGGATGCCGTCAAGGCGACCGGCATGTCCAATCCGCTGCTGGTGACAGATCCGGGTCTGGCCGGCCTGCCGATGGTTGCCGATGCAATTGCCAGCCTGGATGCGGCTGGACTTTCGGCTGCGGTTTTTTCCGACGTCAAACCGAACCCGGTCGACAGCAACATTGCTGCGGGCGTTGAGGCTTTCAAAGCCGGCGGTCATGACGGTGTGATCGCATTTGGTGGCGGGTCCGGTCTTGATGCGGGCAAGCTGGTTGCCTTCATGGCAGGTCAGACGCGCCCGATCTGGGATTTTGAGGATATAGGCGACTGGTGGACGCGTGCCGATCCGGATGGCATCGCGCCGATCGTGGCAGTGCCGACCACAGCCGGAACAGGGTCCGAAGTGGGCCGGGCAGGTGTGGTCACCAATGAAGAGACCCACACAAAAAAGGTGATTTTTCACCCGAAAATGCTTCCGGAGATTGTCATCTGCGATCCGGAGCTGACTGTCGGCATGCCGCGCTTCATCACCATCGGTACCGGCATGGATGCGCTGGCGCATTGTCTGGAGGCCTATTCCGCGCCGATGTACCACCCGATGTCCGAAGGCATCGCGCTTGAGGGTATGCGCCTGGTCTTGGAAAACCTGCCGAAGGTAGCTGCCGATGGTTCCGATCTGGAAGCCCGCGGCCATCTCATGAGCGCTGCCGCAATGGGGGCGGTCGCCTTCCAGAAAGGTCTTGGCGCAATCCACTCGCTGTCACACCCGGTAGGGTCGCTTTATGATACTCACCACGGTATGACCAATGCGGTTTTCATGCCGTATGTGCTGCAGTTCAACAAACCGGCGATCGAGCAGAAGTTCGAGCGTCTGGCCGGTTTCCTCGGCATCAACGGCGGTTATCAGGGTGTTCTGGAAACGATCCTGAAACTGCGCAGCGATCTGGATGTTCCGCACACACTGGCCGGTCTGAATGTTGATGATAGCAAGCGCGATCTGATTGCCGAAATGGCGATTGTCGATCCGACCGCCGGTGGCAATCCGGTAAAGCTGACCAAGGAAGCCGCGCTGGAAATCTTCGACAAGGCACAGGCTGGAACTGTCTAAGCAGACAGATCAACGCAAAAGCGCGCCATCTTCTGGCGCGCTTTTTTTGTGTCTGGTCTGTCGTCCGGTAGGGACAAGAAGAAAAGATTGGCTCTTTCCTGTCAGGCGGACTGGTTGCGCTCGATGTATTTGAGCATTGCGACCATCACGATGCCGTAGAGCACGTGACCGACCAGTGCGACCCAGACAATACCTGTGAAATTCAGGAAGAAAGGCAGACCGGCGAGGGACGTGATGCCGCCAATGGCAAAGACCCAAAGACCGAAGCCGTAAATTGCAGACGGCAGGAGCCAGTGTGTGTTGCCTGCGACGCGCTGCCAGATCGGGGCAAAAATAAACATCCAGCCAATGGGATAACCGATCAGGCCGACAACGTAGAAGTGTACGAAATAGCCCGCAAAGGCATTGTTCGGCAAACCGAGGGAACCAAGAAGGCTTTGGGCCAGTCCGTGCGGGGAAAGGTTGGCGAAGCCGAGTCCCGGGCTAACGATCTGTCCCCAGAGATCGAAGGCGATGGTTGCAAAGAAGCCGGAGATGAACATGAGGCCGAGCGTGTTGAAGTTAATTGCCGGCAAAGACCCCACAAGGCGCGTGTCCGAACTGATCGTATTCATGGCGTTTTACCTTCCTGGGCAAAGAATTTAGCTGCGCTTATTATTTAGGGATGATCGAGATAACGTGTGGTCAACTCGATGTTGCCGCGAATAGCGATTTTGTGACTGAATTGTCAGCGAATTCTCACAAGTAATTTACCACGCTTCACCTGCGCGGAAACGTTCCCTGCGCTCAAGGATGTGAGCAGCAAACGCCGCCAGAAAGCCAATTGCAGAACTTGCCAGCATCAGGGCCAGAACGGTTTTTGGTCGGTCACCGGTTTCAATTGCAAGGCCGGTGAGGCTGGTCAGGACGGCACCGCCCGCAAGCGTCAGGGCGCCGATCATCCCTGCGGCACTTCCTGCAAGAGCAGGGTTCACCGACATCGCACCGGAGTTGCTGCCGGGTATGGTGATGCCGTTTCCGAAGCCGACGAATATCGTGCTGGCAAAGAAGATGAGCGGGGAGACCCAACCCAGAGAGACGAGCGCTAGACCTGTCGTCATTCCCAGACAGGCGATGATCCGTCCGGTCAGCATCATCGCGGTCAGTGACACTCTTGATGCAAATCTGCCTGAGAGAAATCCGCCAGCGGAAAAACCCAGCGTAATGCTGCCGATGAAAAACCCGAGTTCAGCGGTCGAAATGCCGAAGGTGGTTGTCGCCACCAAAGGGGCACCGGCAAGAAAGATGTAAAATGCTCCGACCGAAAACGCCGTGCAAAGCACATAGGCGCAAAACCGGGGATCGCGGATCAAGGAAAATGGCGTCCCATGTTCCGCCGTCCCGGACTGTTCCGGATGATCCGTGTCGTGGCCTGGCCTCGTTTCGCCGAGGTCAATCCAGCAGAGGAGGAGAAGTGCTGCTCCGCAAAGAGAATAGGCGTAAAAGTTCGAGCGCCATCCGAATGCAGTGTCCAGAATGCCACCCAAAACGGGGCCAAGCATTGGGGCGATGGCCATACACATACTGATATAACCGATAAGACCTGCCGCCTTTTGGGGCGGGTTCGTGTCGCGGACGATGGCGAGCGAAAGCGTGTAGCCGGCAGAGACGCCGCCCTGCAGCATCCGAAAGGCGAGAAACACCCAAATGTTCTCTGCCAGTGAACAGACAACCGACGCGATGGTGAAAAGGGTCAATGCCACCAGCAGCACCGGTCGGCGACCGAAGCGGTCTGACATTGGACCGGCGATCAGCTGGATGACGGCCGTTGCTGCGAGATAGCCGGCGATCGCAACGCTGGCGAGGGCGTAATCGGTTTCCAAATCACGCGCGATGTTTCCCAGTGAGGGCAGAAACATGTTTAGCGACAAGGGCGAAAACGCTGTCAGCAGGATGATCGTGAATAGGTGCGGGGGTGTCCGGGATTTGGTTGTCACGGCAATAGTCTTTCCAAAAAAAAGCCCCCGAACTCGGTCGGGGGCGCATGGCTGGCGGTTATGGATATCCGCTACCGGTCCATGCACCTCTTGCTCACGACGACGATGAATTTGAGTGTCATAAAATTTCTCCTAAAGGGCAGACTAGACGGGCGAGCATCAGGGCGCAAGCCGTCCGATTTGTGAGCCCGGTGGACGCATGCTCACTCCAGATCTCCATGCATGGCCACGAGATCCAGTTCCGCCACCGGCGCCTCTATTGCGCTGTAGCTTTCCTTGACGCCTTCCCCTGTCAATTCCCGTTGAACTGCCAGCAGAGTGTTTTCGTCATGCTCCTCGCAGAGCTCAGCCATATAGGCCAGTTCTTCGGCGGCGACACCCCGCGCGGCCTCGACGGATGGTGCGCCGTAGATGTCAACGAAGTGCTGTGCCAGTCGGTCGATCAGTTCATTGAATTCAGTATCTTCAATCGGCGTGATCGCCACAAAGGTGACGCGGCCGAAAGTTTCCAGTCCAAGCCAGCCGTTGGCGAAGGCCTGGCGGGATTTGCCTGTCAGGTCGGCCTCCGTCCAGTCGGAAAACTCAAAGCCCCCGGAGAGACACCATTCGCCGGTTCTTGCAGGTGAGAAATAGACGTTCCGGTCGCTGTCATCCATATGAACGGCGCGGGCGAGTTTCATCAGGCTCATCCTTCCAGGCGGCTGGAGAGAGGGATCAGGACGGTCTCGTCTTCAGAACGAAGCAGCATGCCGAAATGTTCGTCGACACCAACGAAGGTTCCGGATTGGCCGTCGATCTCTATTGGTTCGCCAAGGCTCGGAACCAGTCCGCGCCAGTCGGCGTGAACGGGACGCAAACCTTCGTCGAGCCAGCGGTTGATCCAGTAAAGCGAATGACGCACCCAGCTTTCCAGCAACTGTTCCGAGGTAATGTCGGCACATCCTTCTTCCGAAAGATATGTCAGATCGGATGTCGCGCCGGGATTGGGATCGGAACTTGTCATGTTGAGGTCTAGCCCGAGAACCAGCCAATCAGGTACGGACTTTGGGTCTCCGGTTGACGCTTTCACTTGCATTTTTCCGCAGACAGCGCCGTTTACGCGAACCGTGCCGTCCCACTCGAGATGGACGGCGACTTCCGGTGGAGCCAGTGCACCGAGCGCGGCCTGAAATCCAAGACCACAAACCGGAAGGGTTGCCATGGCTTCTTCCAGAGCAACTTCCGGTGCGAAGATCAGGCTGGCGCGAAGGGTATCGCCGGAAATGTTGTAGACAACCGTTCCCGGATCCGTACCCATGGTCGCCAGCGCGACGGCCCGCTCAAAGGGATCGGCAGTGCCGGTCACCGGTTCACCCTGAAAAAGTGGAGGGAATTGCAATGCACTCATGCCTGTCCCTCCGCGACCAGTGCTTTCGCGAGTTGGCGGAAAACATCAGCTTCAGGGGCTTCCGGTGACTTGACCGCGATGGGAGTTCCACCATCTCCAGCCAAGCGAATATTGAGATGAAGCGGTACTTCCGCCAAAAGCGGCACACCAAGATTTTCCGCTTCCGCTGCAACTCCGCCATGCCCGAATACATGTTCCTCATGTCCACAGTTGGAGCAAATGTGGGTCGACATGTTCTCGATCATTCCCAGAAGCGGCACATTCATCTGCTGGAACATGTCGATGCCCTTGCGGGCGTCAAGAAGGGCGACGTCCTGCGGAGTGGAGACGATGATGGCTCCGTCGACAATGAACTTCTGGCAGAGCGTCATCTGCACGTCACCGGTTCCCGGGGGCAGATCGACAATCAACACATCCAGCGCACCCCACTGCACCTGGGACATCATCTGCTGCAAAGCGCCCATCAGCATTGGTCCGCGCCAGACAACCGCCTGGTCACCAGACGTCATCAGACCGATTGAAATCATGGTCACGCCATGGTTGCGCAGAGGCAGGATCATCTGGCCGTCGGGAGAGGTCGGTCGGCCAGAAATACCGAGCATTTTCGGCTGGGACGGACCATAGACATCCGCATCCAGCAGGCCGACCTTCCGGCCTTCCGCGGCCAGGGCACAAGCAAGATTGGCGGCGACTGTCGATTTTCCGACACCTCCCTTGCCGGAGGCAATAGCAATGATCCTGTCGATACCCGGAACCTTCTGCGGCCCGGATGTGCCAGGTGGTGCCGGACGGGGCTTGATGGGTTGCGGCTCTACGGGCTGTTGACGGGAGGCGGAGGAAACTGTGGAAGGCTGATCTGAATGGGATGTCAGAATGATCTGAACGTCGCCGCATCCTTCAAGGGATTGAAGCTTTTGTTCTGCCTCCGCTTTCAGCTCCTTCATCCTGCTGACGCGACTGGGGTCGATTTCCAGAACAAAGCGGACCGAGCCTCCGCTCAATTGGAGTGCCCGCATCATGCCGGACGCGACGATGTCTTCCCCGGTTGTCGGGTCTGAGACTGTTTTCAGAACTTCCAGAACGGTTTCGCGCGTCAAGGACACGTTGGACTTACCCCTCGATCTCACCATCGACTTCGTGTTTGAGGCCCAATTCGTCAATTGTGATGACGGCCTTCACCTTGAAGGATTTTCCGTCTGAAGGCCCGGCGTCGCGCACGGCATTTTCAATTGCCTGCTGGGACGTGACACCCACCTGTTTCAGAAATTTTCGCATCGACATGTTGAAATCGTCGCTCATCTTCTTCTCCTTCATGAAACATGGATGCATTGACGGCTGATGGAATTCGCCCATACCCTGTCGCTATCTGTCAGCAACGTGAGGGAGGAGCGCGTGTGCTGCCGTTTTTTGATGTCTTGTGTGTTTGCGCTCGTTATTAGCGCCGGATTTGTCGTGCCTGGCAAGGCCAATGCGCGGTCGTTCCGGTTGAGTGTGCCCGATGAACTGGTCGCTTCGGGATTTTTGAAGCATTTGCTGCCCCGATTTTCACTCAAAACGGGGGTGCGAATAGAAATCGTGGCGCAGGACGCTGCTTCCGAAGCAGGATTTTCAGCAACCGGAAAGGGAACGTCCGTCTTTTCCGGCCTCGGAAGAGATTGGGTTCTCGTTGTCGTCGATGCAGGGAACGAGAATGTGGTCCGGTTCCGCGACTGGGTGACAGGAGAGGTCGGCAAAAAGACAATCGACGCCTTTCGTCCGGATGGAAAGGTCGTTTTCACAGCCGCAATCGCCAAACCTGAAGATGTGAGCGTTGAAATCATTTCAGGAGACGCCGCTTCCGGTGAAAAACTGGCGGTCCTCCACTGCGGGCGCTGCCATATGGTCAACGAGACCACCCGGCTGACAACAATCGGGTCAACACCATCCTTTGCGATCATGCGAAACTTTTCCGACTGGCGGTCGCGATTCGAAGCGTTTTTCGTATTAAACCCGCATCCATCATTCACGCAGGTCGAGGGTGTTACAGAGCCGTTTGCGGTCAGCCGTCCACCCTCGATTGTGCCCCTGGAACTGACACTGGAAGAGCTTGACGCGATACTGGCGTTCGTCTCGCGTATTCCACCGGCGGATCTGGGTGCCCCGATCCAGTACGACTGATCTTCTTGTAGTAAATTCAATGGTCACGCCGTTTGCTGATGTAATCGTCCGTGGTGCGCACGCGTGGCCGCTCACCACCGGCAAACGGATTGTTTTCTGAATGGTAGACCGAGTTGACCCTGCAATCGTCGCACATCTGAATGAGGCGGACCGCCTTGTTGTCCTGGAACATGGAGTGATTTCCGGCGAGTTTTTCCGTCAAGCGCTCAACGGTTGAACGCACACCAAACGGCTTTCCGCATTCGATGCAGGAGAACGGCTCTTCTTCCTTCAGGACAAGAGGCGTCAGGGCGTCGTCGCTCAAGTTAAGGCGTGGTTCCAGGGTGAGGGCATTTTCCGGGCAGAGATTTGCGCAGATCCCGCATTGAAGACAGGCATCCTCCTGAAAGCGCAACTGCGGCTGATCCGGGTTTTCCTTCAAGGCACCAGAAGGGCACAGAGAAACGCAGGAGAGGCACAGCGTGCAGGCGTTCTGATCCAGATTGACCGTGCCATAGGGGGCGCCGACCGGTAGCGCAACCCGGGTGTCATCGGTATTCAAAGCTTTGGCAGCAAGGCGCGTGATTTGCCTGCGGGAACCGAGCGGGAGTATGGGCTGAATGTCCGCTACAGGTTCAATGTCCGTGTAAAGGTAAGTATCCAGTTGCTCTGGGTCGGTAATGTCGAGCAACCCGATACGCGTGTCGCCGGCAATTGCGTTTGCCAAATCGACTTGAAGCGGGAAGCCGTCTCTTTCCGTTTCCGGCGACAGGAGAATTGTCACTGTCCCGAAGCCGCAACCGAGGGCTGCCAGCGCTTCCGCGTGGCCAAAACTTGCGAGCGCCGTCATCCCCATAGGGATAACATCGGCCGGCAGGCCTTTGCCGTAGCGCGCGCTCAGGCGGATCAAGTCGGCACCGTGCTTGTTGTCGTGAACCAGCAGCCGGGGACTGTCGGAACTGAGCTTGCGCCAAGTTGAAGCCAAAACCTGAAGGCGTTTGAATACGTGATCAACTGGCGGCGCATCGTAGGAGATTGCACCGGACGGGCAGACCGCGGAACAGCTGCCGCAACCGGCGCAGACCATCGTATCGACGGCCACATGATCGCCAACCGGTGAAATCGCACCGGTCGGGCAAAGGTCGAGACAGCGTGTGCAACCGGTTTTCTGAGCCCTGGAGTGAGCACATAGCTGCTGGTCCAGTTTGACGTAGATCGGCTTTTCGAAAGTTCCGACCAGGTGTGAAGCCTCCAGGATTGCCCCAGTCCGGGCTTCGAAATTTCCTGGATCGACGCGCAAATAACCTTCCCGTTTTTCAGGAGCCGGAAACAACGGACCTTCTCTGCGGAAGTCGAGAATAATGTCGCATTCCGTTCGTGCGCCGCTGCGGGGGGGCGTCCAGTTAAACGCGCCGCGCCCACCAGGGATCCGTTCCTGCAGGGTGTTGAAAGACAGGCTGAAATGTCCGAGTGCGCCTTGAGCCGATTTAACCTTTCCACGAACGATGTCGAAGCGTCTGTCTTCCGCAATCGGCAAGTCGGCATCCGGATCAAGGAGAACGGTGACGCTGAGTGTCTCACACAGATGTGAAGCAGCCGAAAGTGCTGTTTCCGTATCGCCGAAAATGAGGCACGTGCCGTCAGAGGCAACGTCGACGACTTTCTCACCGGGTTGAGGAAGGCCGGCTTCGGCGATCAGCGCCGCCATTTTCGCCAAAGGAGGTTTGCCGTCGTCTGTCCAGCCGGCCCGGTCGCGGATATCGACCGTAACAGGGTCGCCCACCTGAAGGTCGGCGGCAAATTCCTCGAAGAGCTGTTTTTCCTGACCACAGGCGATAAGAACACCCCCGGTTCGAATCGCTTCTTCCGTGATCGCTGCTTCCGTCCGGCAGAGTTCAGTGTGCACATTCGAGCATGGAATACCGGTAGCCGCTTCAATCTCTGCCGCGTCGATCGTCTGACTTTTCAGGCAATCGCACAGCAGAACCTTGCTGTATGTCATCGCTTGCGCGTCCTCTCCCCCCGGACCTGCATCTCAAATCTTCCCCTCATAAGAGCAACATGTCCGACTGACATAACAAGGGCGGTTGTCCGTCCACGTCAAGTTCGACTTCTGCGGGGGTTGAAATTTGTAGGACATGCTCCAGCATGTAGGACAAATACACAAATTGGTCGAGTGCCATGGATGGGAGGAGAAATCCGCTGTGACAAGCGAGCGAACATGCTCGATGCCGGTTGGCGTCGTTGTCAGGAGGCTGCCAGGTGTGACGCGATGGCAGAAATGGTCATGGCGGCCGGTTTCGCTACTGCCTGGTGCAGGGCCCGCGGATTGGACGGTGTTGCGTGAAGAAGGCGACGCCATTGAATATCACGCAGCCACGTTAAGCCTTGAATTGCACCGGGCGGACACGGAAGCGTATCTGACGGCGCTGTCCGACAAGGTGCCGTCTCTTTATGTGGTGATGCGTCCTGCCGAAGAGACCGAGCACGATGTGCCAATGGATGTCATGCTTCTGACCGCGTCCGCCTATGAAGGTCAGGACTATGCGGATGCGAGTGACGTCATGGTCGAGAAAGTGCCAATGCCCGCGGGACTGATTGCGTGGATCCGTGAATTTGTCGAAGCCCATCATGAAGACGAGGTTTTCATCAAGCGCAAACGCGACAAGAAGCGAATCGACCTGATAGAGGACGGTGTCGGAGATCCGAGAATCCAGCAACTCAGTGATGTCTACAGGGCGCCAAACCGTAAACCCAAGAACACGTTGCAGTAAGGGGAGTTGGACAGTGAAGGGAATTGGCCAATGAACGGAATTGGGCGATGAGCGGATCGCAGGGTAAGGGCACGGATTTCTGGTCCCGCAGAAAAGCCGCGGTGCGCGATGCAGAGGACGCTGAACGTGCGGAACGGGAAGCGCTGGCCGACGCGGAATACCGCGATGAGCTGGAACAAAAAACCGATGCCGAAATCCTTGACGAGCTTGAACTGCCCGACCCGGAGACACTGAGTGAGGAAGATGATTTTTCCAGATTCCTTTCTGCAAAGGTACCTGATCATCTTCGCCGCCGGGCATTGCGCAGACTATGGGGATTGAACCCGGTGCTCGCCAACCTGGATGGGTTGGTCGACTATGCCGATGATTTTACCGATGCGGCGACGGTCATTCCGGACCTCCAGACCGTTTACAAGATCGGCAAGGGGATGCTGGAACAATTCGCCGGCGAGGACGCACAGGAAGAGCTGAAAAGTGCCGTGCAGGCGGTAGAGACCGAAAGCACGTTTGAGAGTAGTTCCGAGTTGCAGTGCGAAGAAAATATCGCGTCGCACAATGATGGTGGCAAAAAAAGAATAGCATCTATGCAATTGACGGAAGGTGATGATCTCGTGCAGTCTAGAAATGCTGGGGCTGACTCACTTGACTTGCAAGAAATTGCCCTAACTGAAGATAGTGAAGAACCTCGTCAAACGAGGCGACGTATGCGATTCGACTATTCTTAATACTAAAGTCTAACAAAGACTGAAAGTAAAGTTACTGCTTCGTTTGAGGGAGGAATATCGCGGATGTCCGCAGTGGCCACGGAATACGTGATCGATCCGGAGGATCGCGCACGGGCTGATCTCTACGATTTTCTTGGACTGTTACTCGTCAATCCTGCCGATGCAATGCTCCTGTCTCAGGTCGCAGGCTTGCACGGAAACGACACACCGCTCGGAGCTGCGCTCAACACCCTGGCAAAGGTTGCTTCCGTTACCTCTGCCGAAACGGCCGAACGGGAATTCAACGCCTTGTTTATCGGTCTGGGCCGCGGAGAACTCCTGCCTTATGCGAGCCACTATCTGACCGGTTTCCTGAACGAGAAGCCGCTGGCAAATCTGCGTGATGACATGGCCAGGCGCGGCATCAAGCGTGCGGATGGAAAACACGAGCCTGAAGACAATATCGCATCCCTCATGGAAATGATGGGTGGGATGATTGTAGGCCGCTTTGGTTCGGTAACCTCCGTTGCGGAGCAGAAGTCTTTTTTCAAGGCCCATATTGAACCCTGGGCCATTCATTTTTTCACCGATCTGGAAACAAGCAGAAGCTCCGTTTTCTATGGAGCAATCGGATCGCTTGGGCGGCAGTTCATGGAGATTGAGAGCGAAGCTTTCGAAATGCTGCCTAACTGAACAATTGCGCTGGCAATTTAGGTGGCTTGTGCCACCGCTAGGAGAGGAGGATTGCGAAGATGAAGCGACACGAAAAGGCTGAGCCCAAGGAGGGGGCTGGACGCCGGGACTTCCTGAAACTGGCAGCATTGTCGGCTCCGGCCGCCGTGGCTGCAACCGCTGCCGCCGGCACTGCCGAAGCGACTGAAGTAGATCCCACATCCACGAAGATGCAGGACACCGCGCACACGCGCGCCTATTTCGACAGCGCCCGGTTCTAACTGGACCCTGTGAATACCCCGGTCGATGGTTGCGTGACGCCCGATGACCGGATCACTGAAAACCCAGCCACATCAGAAATGATGTTAGCAAGGTAGGGCAATATGCTTAGGAAAAAGACCAATGGGGTTGCGCGACGCCCCCAAGGTGCAAGTATCCTTAGAGACGCTGCACACAAATCGGTGGACCGCCGGACATTCCTGAAGGGATCCGGTGTCGCCGCAGGTGGCCTGGCCGCCATCACCGCGACAGGCGGTTCCGTAACCAAGGCCCAGGCACAATCGACGGATGAAGCCGTCAATCTTGTAAAATCGGTATGTACACACTGTTCCGTCGGCTGCACCGTGATTGCGGAAGTCAAGAACGGGGTCTGGACCGGTCAGGAGCCGGGTTGGGACAGTCCATTCAATCTTGGCGCTCATTGCGCAAAAGGCGCATCCGTGCGCGAGCATGCACATGGCGAACGTCGACTCAAGTACCCGATGAAAAAGGTCAACGGCGAATGGACGAGAATCAGCTGGGATGAAGCGATCAACGAGATCGGCGACCAGATGATGCAGATCCGCGAAGAAAGCGGTCCTGACAGTGTCTACTGGCTGGGTTCGGCCAAGCACAACAATGAGCAGGCCTATCTTTTCCGCAAGTTCGCGGCCTATTGGGGCACCAACAATGTCGACCACCAGGCCCGTATCTGCCACTCGACCACGGTTGCCGGTGTAGCCAACACATGGGGCTACGGCGCCATGACCAACAGCTACAACGACATTCACAATTCCCAGGCAATTTTCATCATCGGCGGCAATCCGGCGGAAGCTCATCCGGTTTCGCTGCTGCATGTTCTACGTGCCAAGGAACAGAACAACGCACCGCTGATCGTGTGTGATCCACGCTTCACCCGAACAGCGGCCCATGCAGATGAATATGTGCGGTTCCGTCCCGGAACGGATGTTGCCCTGATCTGGGGTATCCTGTGGCACATTTTCGAAAACGGCTGGGAAGACAAGGAGTTCATCCGCACCCGTGTCTGGGGCATGGACCAGATCCGTGAAGAAGTTGCCAAATGGACACCCGACGAAGTCGAGCGGGTCACTGGTACACCGGAAAGCCAGATGAGGCGCGTTGCCCGTACGCTGGCGAACAACCGGCCCGGCACTGTTATCTGGTGCATGGGGGGAACCCAGCACACCAATGGCAACAACAACACCCGCGCCTACTGCATCCTTCAGCTTGCTCTCGGCAACATGGGGACGACCGGAGGCGGCACCAACATCTTCCGCGGCCACGACAATGTTCAGGGTGCGACGGATCTTGGTGTTCTCAGTCACACACTGCCGGGTTACTACGGCCTGAGTGCAGGAGCCTGGGGCCACTGGGCGCGTGTCTGGGATGAAGACCCGGACTGGCTGAAATCTCAGTTCGCAACCGTGAAGGGCGCGGACGGCAAGGACAAGAACCTGATGAACCTGACCGGTATCCCGGTCAGTCGCTGGATCGACGGCGTCCTTGAAGATCCGGCAAATACCGATCAGCCGAATGCGGTCCGGGCCATGGTCCTGTGGGGCCATGCACCGAACTCGCAAACCCGCATGACGGAAATGAAAACGGCGATGGAAAAGCTGGATACACTGGTCGTGATCGATCCGTATCCGACGGTTTCCGCGGTGCTTCACGACCGTACCGACGGTGTCTATCTGCTGCCGGCCTGCACGCAGTTCGAAACGCGAGGTTCAGTAACCGCATCGAACCGTTCTCTGCAATGGCGCGACAAGGTGGTGGACCCATTGTTCGAAAGCCTGCCGGATGAAGTCATCATGGCCAAGTTTGCGAACAAGTTCGGCTGGGGTGATCGTCTCTTCCGCAATATCGAAATGGAAGATCCGGAAACGCCGAATGTCGAAAGCATCACGCGTGAGTTCAACCGGGGTCTCTGGACCATCGGTTACACCGGTCAGTCACCGGAACGCATCAAGTCGCATATGGCCAACCAGCACACGTTCGACCGGACAACGCTTCAGGCCGTCGGTGGTCCGAACGACGGCGAATATTACGGTATGCCGTGGCCGTGTTGGGGCACTGCCGACATGAAGCATCCCGGAACGCCAAACCTTTACGACATGTCAAAACCTGTCGCTGAAGGCGGTCTGTGTTTCCGTGCACGCTTCGGCGTTGAACGGGACGGGGACAATCTGCTCGCAGACGGTGTTTCCAATCCGGGTTCTGAAATTCCGGACGGTTATCCCGAGTTCACCATGCAAATGCTGATGGACCTTGGATGGGACAGCGACCTGACGGATGAGGAACGGGCTGCAATCGATGCAGTTGCCGGTCCGAAAACCAACTGGAAAACCGACCTTTCAGGTGGGATCCAGCGGGTTGCCATCAAGCATGGCTGTGCACCGTTCGGCAATGCGAAGGCGCGTGCCGTCGTCTGGACATTCCCGGACCCGATACCGCTCCATCGCGAGCCGCTTTACACCAACCGCAGGGATCTGGTGGCGGATTATCCGACCTATGAGGATCGGAAGTTCTACCGTCTGCCGACCCTTTACGCCTCTATCCAGAAGCAGGACTTCTCAAAGGATTATCCAATCATCCTGACGTCCGGCCGACTGGTGGAATATGAGGGCGGTGGTGACGAGACCCGTTCGAATCCATGGCTTGCAGAGCTTCAGCAGGACATGTTCGTGGAAATCAACCCGCGGGATGCCAACAATCTCGGTGTGCGTGACGGTGCGCAGGTCTGGGTTGAAGGGCCGGAGGGTGGCAAGGTCAAGGTCATGGCAATGGTGACCGAACGGGTCGGCGAAGGTGTTGCCTTCATGCCGTTCCACTTCGGAGGTCATTACCAGGGTGAAGACCAGAGGTCGAAGTATCCGAAGGGGGCCGATCCTTATGTTCTGGGTGAAAGCAGTAACACCGCTCAAACCTATGGCTACGATTCGGTGACTCAGATGCAGGAGACCAAAGCCACTCTCTGCAAGATCTCGGCAGCGTAAGGAGGATACGCAATGGCAAGATCAAAGTTCCTTTGTGATGCCGAACGCTGCATTGAGTGCAATGCCTGCGTTACGGCATGTAAAAACGAAAATGAGGTGCCCTGGGGGATCAATCGCCGGCGTGTCGTGACCATCAATGACGGCAAGCCGGGTGAACGGTCGATCTCCGTGGCCTGTATGCATTGTTCGGACGCCCCCTGTATGGCGGTGTGCCCGGTCGATTGTTTCTACCAGACCGAAGAAGGCGTGGTTCTGCATTCCAAGGACCTGTGCATTGGCTGCGGCTACTGCTTTTACGCCTGTCCGTTCGGCGCACCGCAATTCCCGCAAGCGGGCAATTTCGGATCGCGCGGAAAAATGGACAAGTGCACATTCTGTGCCGGTGGTCCTGAAGAAAACAACTCAACCGTTGAACGCGCGAAATACGGCAGCAACCGCATTGCGGAAGGCAAGCTGCCGCTGTGCGCAGAAATGTGTTCAACCAAGGCACTGCTTGCGGGCAATGGCGACGTCGTGTCCGCCATTTACCGTGAGCGTGTGGTCGCCCGTGGCTTCGGTTCCGGCGCCTGGGGTTGGGGCACTGCATACGGTCAGAAGGGTGGCTAAAGGGTCTTTGCAGATCGCTGTCCGGAATTCCGGACAGCGACCTTCTGAAGGCTGAGAGCCAAATCACGATTGGGGTGGGGCGGTGCCGACCAGCGAAAGCAGGTGTTTGCGCCGCCCCGTCCATCTTCCATGACTTTCCCCATGAAGTCTGGAGCTTTCCGTTGCAAACGATTGCGTGCCACGTTGGAAATGTGAGGCCCTGCCATGAAGCGCTTGATTTTGGCGTCTGTCATTCTTCTTGCTCTGCTGATCCCGGGATATGCGCAGGAAAAAACCCAAGACCAGGGTCAGGGTCAAGGTCAGGGTCAGGGGCAAGCCACGGAACGGTCCGCAACGGGTGGTGCGCAGACGCTTGAGGACATCATGCGGCGTCAGCGTGGTGAAAGAGTGGATTACAATTTCCGCCGCAACGCCACGGGCGACCCGAATTCCGCAGCTTCCATTTCCTCGCAATTGGGCACTTTGGGCGGAGTGTCCGATCCTGAGCTCTGGCGCGCGCTGCGCTACGGATCCGCGGATGTTACCGTTTCATCTGGCGGCAAGGCGGCAACGGTCCTGATGCAGGATGGGGGTATGCGCTGGCTTGAATGGCGCAAGGGACCGCTGGCGACTTACGGGGCCTATCTGCTGATTGGGACACTTGTGTTTCTGGCGCTGTTTTACCTGATACGCGGGCGTATTCGAATTGATGGTCAGAAAACCGGGCAGACCATCACTCGGTTCAAGGCCGTCGAGCGTTTCGGTCACTGGTTGCTCGCCGGCAGTTTCATTCTGTTGGCAATTACCGGTCTTCTTACGCTTTTCGGGCGTTTTGCTCTGATCCCGCTGATCGGCAAGGATACCTTTGCGACCATGGCGCTCGGGTCCAAATGGATCCACAACAATGTCAGCTGGGCGTTTATGCTCGGCCTTGTCATGGTGTTCGTTATGTGGGTCGCGCACAACATTCCCAACAAGACGGATCTGAAATGGATTGCCGTGGGTGGCGGACTGTTCAAGAAAGGCGTTCATCCACCGGCAAGAAAATTCAATTTCGGTCAGAAGCTGATCTTCTGGGGCGTGATTGTCCTGGGTGCGTCTATTTCCATCTCCGGCATCTCACTTCTTTTCCCGTTCGATTTCCCGATGTTTGCGGCGACTTTTGAGGCGCTGAACGCAACGGGCATACCGCAATTGGTCGGACTGGGAACGCTGCCGACCGCACTCTCTCCGCATGAGGAAATGCAATATGCGCAGCTTTGGCATTCGATTGTTGCCTTCCTGATGATGGCAATGATCCTGGCGCATATTTATATCGGCTCTGTCGGCATGGAAGGGGCCTATGATGCCATGGGCAGCGGCGAGGTCGAGCTGCAGTGGGCGCGCGAGCATCACGGTCTCTGGGTAGAAGAAGTCGAGGATGCCGACCGCCGGACTGACGATAAACACGCCGTTCCGGCTGAGTAGGCGTCGGGTTGCTCATGCCTGCCCATCAATCCAGTTCCCCGGACCACGTCCGGTGGCGGCCCATCTCGGTCAGTGACGGTCTCACCCGGCTGACAACGCTTATGCTGACGGGGGGCTTTTTTCTGGTGCTGTCAGGATTGGCGGGCAGCGGCGCTGAATTCCAGACCCTCAAAGGGCATGGTGGTCCGGTGATGGACATCTCGGTGTCGCCGACGAACGGTGTTGTAGCAACGGCAAGTTTTGACAATTCCGTTGGCATTTGGTCCGGTCGGACACCTCGCTGGCTCGACGGTCACGAGGCGGCTGTGAAAGTCGTTCAGTTCGTTGACGAAACCCATATTGTTTCGGCTGGGGATGACAATGATCTGATCCTTTGGAACCTCCCCCAGGGTATGCGGAAGCGGCTTGAGGGGCACACGGCCAAAGTGACAGGACTTGCCGTTTCCCCAGACGGCGCGCTGGTGGCCAGCGCGAGCTGGGACACCCGTGTCGGGCTCTGGCCGGTTGATGGTGGTGCTCCGGAATTCCTTGAAGGGCACACGGCCGGTGTCAACAAGGTGGCGTTTTCCCGCGACGGCAGATGGCTTTATTCGGCCTCCGTCGATGGATCGCTCAAATTGTGGGATCTCGCCGCCAGATCGGAAAAACGGATTGTCGATCGCAACGGTTTCGGCATCAACGTGATGGTGCTTGGTGGCGATGTCGGGGGAAGAGCGTCCTGGGTCGCCTATGGTTCGCAGGATGGCGTTACCCGGATTGTCGACCTGAAGACGGGTGAGCGCCTGCACGATTTCTCCCTGGAGCGGCGGCCTATTCTTGCCATGGCGCTCAGCCCTGACGGCTCTCAGCTTGCGACGGGTGACGGTCATGGCTTCATTACGATATTTGATACCAAATCCTGGTCCATCGAAAAGGATTTCAAGGCAGCGTTGAAAGGCCCGATCTGGGCGCTGGCCTTTTCCAATGACGGCGAGGTTCTTCATGCCGGTGGGATCGAGAACATAGTCTATTCATGGCCGGTTGCAGAGCTCGCGTCCTTCGATCCCATGGCACAAAAGACACCTGAATTTTTGCGACGACCTGAGGACATGTCCAACGGCGAACGACAGTTTGCCCGCAAGTGTTCGATCTGCCATGCCCTGACGACTGATGGTGGACGCAAAGCCGGACCGACACTTTATCGCGTGTTCGGCCGGCAGGCGGGGACACTGCCAGGTTATCCCTATTCGGAAACCTTGACAGGGTCTGATATCATCTGGTCGGAAGAAACGATCAATCAACTTTTCCTGGACGGACCGGATCATTTCATTCCCGGATCGAAGATGCCCATGCAGCGAATTGTGCAATCGGAAGATCGTGACGATCTGATCGAATTCCTGAAAACGGCGACGACTGCCGAAGCACTTGATGGAGGATCGCAATGAAAGCAATGCTTCTTGCCTTTGTGGCAATCGTGGTGATTGCGATCGGGGCCAACCAGACCCTTGAACATATGGGTTTTTCCAGTGCCGAACAGACCAGCAGTTCATCCGTCAGGCTGGGAGAATAATCAATCGGAGCGAAGTGAGCTTCCAGCCCTGATGCCAGCTAGATACCTGTCAGAATGTAATAGCCCGTCACCTGGGTGATGACGCAGAGTGTGTTGATGCTTGCAGATCAAACAGAAATTTATCGACCCCGCGCAGTTTCCGATCTCGGGACCTGGGCAATCGAACCGCTTCATTTCAAGGTATATGGCCTTCTTGCAACCGGCAAGGAAGTGACAGACAACATGTTGCATACCGCGAAGCAATTCGTTGGTGAAGAGGTCCTGCAGCGGGTTGCTGATATGGGTGAAAGCAATGATCTGGGCTTTGTAATCATTCACCCTGGCGACATTGGGATATCGATCGCGGTGCACTGGTGGGCGCAAGGTTCCGTGTTGTGCCAGCATATTTACCGCAAGGCCTATGGTGACAGTGCGCCTATGGACACCGTATCGCGACCGGTGATCGCCTGTGTCTGGGAACTGGCATTGATCAATGCTGAACAGGAAGCCTGGCGGAGCATCATGATGTGCGAGGCGCCGGATCGCGCTGCCTATCTTTGCGCGCGTGCTCAGTTTGACGTTGCCTAGGCCGTGTGGACGAATTGATTTGGAGCGTGTGTGAGATTGAGGCGGAGCCAAAAGAATTTAACTTCGACTCTCCAAAAAATGCTCCCTCTCCTTGTGGGAGAAGAGGGAGCGGTTGAAAAGGCAGACGCTCGCGACGTAGAAGGTCTGCGCTTTCCTTAAATATGGTAGTTAACTTGTTAATTTACAACTGCTTATAAGAAGATATTCCCATAAGTTGTAGACAAGGTGTGTTAGCTCGATCCGTCATTTGCGTTTGGAAAAAACAACTGTTGTCCGTCGACCTTGTATGACGCAATGGCATCCTGGCCATCTTTTGACAACAGCCAGTCAATGAAGGTCTGACCGAGATCCGATTTCACGTGCGGGTGTTCCTTCGAATTCACCAGAATGACACCGTACTGGTTGAACATTTTTGGATCGCCTTCCACAACAATTGTGTGGTCGGCCTTGTTGCCAAAGGCAATCCAGGTGGCACGGTCCGTCATGATATAGGCCCCCATGCCGGTTCCCGTGTTCAGGGTTGCCCCCATGCCGGATCCGGTCTCCCTGTACCAGTCACCCGAAGATGCTGCGGCGTCGACACCGGCAGCTTTCCACATGCGCAGTTCCGCCTTGTGGGTGCCGCTGTCGTCACCGCGCGATGCAAAGGGCGCTTTTGCCTCGGCGATCTTTTGCAGGGCCTCGACGACATCGCTTGAACCGGCAACCCTTGCGGGATCCGACGTCGGACCGACGATGATGAAGTCGTTATACATGACGTCTGCACGGGATACGCCAAAGCCGTCGGAAACGAATTTTTCTTCTGAAGGTTTGGAGTGAACAAACAGGACATCACCGTCGCCATTGGCGGCATTCCTGATTGCTTGTCCCGTGCCGACAGCGACGACCCGGACTTCGATCCCGGTCCTGTCCTTGAATTTCGGCAATAGATCGTCGAAAAGGCCAGAATTCTGAGTGGAAGTCGTTGATTGGACAATAATAAATTTATCGTCCGCAATTGCCGATTGGCAGGCGACGGCAAAACAGATTGCAGCGCCGGTAAGCGCCAGAAATGTTCTTCTGATCAAAGCATTCTCCTGGAATGGTTTTGCATGGAATGGGTATTGGGTCCCAGATAGAGCCGGCCTTGTCGCCAGGCGCGAACCGGTTCGCTCTGAGGTGTGTTCAGTACCTGATCGACCGAGCCTGTTTCGGCAACGGATCCGTCTTGCAGAAATATCAGGTCCTCTCCCAGGCGCTTTGCCTGACCGGCATCATGGGTCACGAGCACGATGGTCACACCGCGCGCACTGGCATCCATCAGAAGATCTTCGATCGCAGCGGTTGACGCCGGATCGAGGTTTGCGGTCGGTTCGTCCAGAAACAGGAGATCCGGTTCACAGGCGAGCGCCCGGACAAGGGCAAGACGCTGCTGTTCTCCCCCGGAAAGAACGCGCGCGGGACGCCGGGCGAGATGAGACAAACCCGCGGAGGCCAGTGCCGTTTCAATCTTGCCCGAGCGTTCCTTGCCGCGCCATCCCCGCACTGACAAGGCGAATTTGAGATTGGCGAGGACGGAACGGCGCAAGAGAACCGGACGCTGAAAGACCATCGCCTGAGAGCGCCTGGATTGACGGGTCAGTGGAGCGCCCTGCCAGAGAACCTCACCGGACGCAGGCTGCAGCAATCCGTGCAGAAGACGAAGGAGAAGGCTTTTTCCGGCGCCATTCGGACCCATGATCAGGGTGCGCGATCCTCGCAGGATCTTGAGATTGACGTCGTTAAGCAAGGAGTCTTTGCCAGCCGTGAAGCCGAGCGACCGTGCCTCGAGGAGCACATCTCGCGGCGTTGATTTTATCGTTGCTGATGGTGCGGCGGCGAGGTCGAAAGCGATGTCACGCATAAGCGGCCCTCGCAGCTGAGGCTCGCAATGTCATGACGCAGGCGTTCACGAAGAATGCGATCAGAAGAAGAATGACGCCGAGAGCCAGTGCAAGCTGCAGGTTGCCCTTGGAGGTTTCCAAAGCGATTGTCGTGGTCATGACACGCGTGACGTGATTGATGTTGCCACCGACAATGATCACGGCTCCGACTTCTGCAACAGCACGGCCAAATCCGGCAAGTGCAACTGTCAAAAGACTGTAGCGAGCATCCCAGAGAAGCGATGTCAGGCGGTCGATCGGACCAACACCCATCGAGGCATATTGTTCCGAGTATTCTCGATTGAGGTCCTCGACCAGCTGTCGCGTCAGTGCCGCTACAATCGGAGTGACCAAAACCATCTGTGCGACAATCATCGCGGTCGGGGTGTAAAGCAGTTTGAGCGGACCAAGCGGTCCCGCTGCCGACAGCAGCAGGTAGACAAGCAGTCCGACGACGACAGGTGGCAGACCCATCAGGGCATTCAGGCTGACGGCAAGAAGCGTGTGGCCCGGGAAACGGAATGCGCCGACGGCCGCGCCAAGAGGAAGTCCGATCAGGCAGGCAAAAAAGACAGCAGTCAGTGTGACCCGCATGGACAGGCCGATGATTTCCATAAGGTCCGGATCAAGTGCGAAGACAAGGCCAAACGCCCCGCCAAACACGCTCCAGAAACTGTCCATTTCTGCATTTCCTCCCGTTATTGGGAAAAAATACCGTAAAATGCATAAAAAACCAAATGGTATGCGACCGAAGTGATCGAGAAAGCGTCAAACACAGTTTTGGCAGTGAGACCAAAGAGAACCCAAGGCGCAATCAGAACCCGGCGAAACTGAATCGGTTCCGCCGGATATCAAGATTTTTCAATGTGTTAAGCAGTCTGACCGGCTCGTTAATACAAAGAGCGTGGCAACCACGTAGCAATGATGGGAAATATCCAGAGGATCCCGACCGCCAGGATCTGCAGGAGGATGAAGGGCACCACACCTCGATAGATCTGGCCGGTCGTGATTTCCTTCGGCGCGGCTCCTCTCAAGTAGAACAGGGAGAAGCCGAAAGGTGGTGTCAGAAACGAAGTCTGCAGGTTGATGGCGATCAGCACCGTCAGCCAGATCGGATCGATCCCCATGAGGATGAGGGGTGGGATCAGAACCGGCAGAAGAATGACCGAGATTTCGACGAAGTCGAGAAAGAAGCCGAGTACGAATACGAAGAGCATGGCAAAGATCAGCGCCCCGCTCGGGCCGCCGGGCATCTCGTTGAGGATCTCATGCACGCGCTCCTCCCCCCCGAGGCCGACAAAGACCAGCGAAAAGAAACTTGCCATTAGGATAGTCGCGAAAATCATTGAGGTGACGGTGAGGGTCGACAATAGCGACGCCTTCAGCAGACCGTCGGAAAAGGCAGCTTTCAGAATGCGAAGGACAACGCCAAGCGAGAAGAGGGCCAATCCGGCATAAACTGCTGCCAGAATGTATCCACCGAGCGTGATGTCTGACCGTTGAAGCCGAACAGGCAGAAGTGTTGCGGCAACTGCCAGGAACAGTAAGGCAGCCGTTGCCAGAAGGATCAGGCGGGTGGAAACACCAAGGCGACGACCCGCAAGCAGGATAGCGCCTATTGCGCCGACCGACGCTGCCTCATTGGGGGATGCGATGCCGCCCAGGATAGAGCCGAGAACGGCAATGATCAGAAGTATGGGAGGAACGATTGCAGCGGCAATTTCGCGGCCGGAAGGTTGATCGACATGTTCCTTCATGGCCGGCGCATCGCTTGGGAAGATCCGGGCACGGGCAAGAATATAGACGCAATAAACCGCGACCAGCAGCAGGCCCGGCACCATGGCCGCGGCAAAGGTCTGACCGACCGAAATGGTTTCGATCGTAAACTTGCCCTGTGCATATTGGGCCTGCTGGAAGGCGTTCGACATGACGTCGGCCAGAATGATCAGCAGCGTCGAGGGTGGAATGATCTGGCCGAGCGTACCTGCGGTGCAGACCATCCCGGAGGCGAGTTTGGGATCATAACCGTTGCGCAGCATGGTCGGCAGCGCAATCAGACCCATGGCGACCACTGTCGCGCCGACAATACCGGTGGAAGCTGCAAGCAATGCCCCGACGAATACAACAGAGACACCGAGTCCGCCATTCATGCGGCCGAACAGGCGGCCCATCGTTTCAAGGAGTTCTTCTGCGATGCGGCTCTTTTCCAGAATAACACCCATCAAGACGAAGAGCGGGATTGCAGTGAGCACGGGGTTGGTCAGGACGCCGAAAAAACGCTGCCCCATCGCCCCCATGAGCTGGATGTTGAAATCTCCAAGCAGCCAACCGAGCAGGGCGAACCCCGTGGCGACGCCGGCAATCGTGAAGGCGACCGGATAGCCAAGCAGAATGAAGGCGATCAGTGCGCCGAACATGATGAGGTCGAGGGGCAGGGTCATTCCGTTGCCTCTTTCAAGCGGAATATATCGCGAATGAGCGCGGCCAGACCCTGAACCAGCAGCAGGACGCAATAGGCTGGAATGAGGGATTTCAACAGGAATGACGCCGGAATTCCGCCGACGGAGATCGGGCCTTCCATAATGGCCCAGCTGCCACGGACATAAGGCCAGGAAAACCACAGAAGGACAATCAATGCGGGTGTGAGCAGAAACAGATGACCGAAGAGGTCTATCCAGGCCTGCGTGCGTTTGGTGCATTTCGCGTAGAAGATGTCGACCCGGACGTGGGCGTTGACCAGAAACGTATATCCAGCACCCAACATGAAGATTGCTGCGTGGAAATAAAGAACACCTTCATCCAGGAAAATGTAACTGTAGCCGAAGACATAGCGCAGCAGCACGATAACGAATTGCAACAGGAGCATGGCAAGCGCTGCCCAGCAGAGCGTGTTGCCTATTACCGAATTGACGCGTTCCAACGCGCCAGCAATTTTTTCCATTCCGGTCCGGCCCCCACAAAACCGATCCGCGCATCATTCAGCGCAGATTATCCCGTCTTCGAGAAACGGGTCGGCACCGAAGCGCCGACCCTGGATATGGTTTAGCAGATTTATCAATCGTACTGATAGTCGAGCAAACGCGCGTTCATCTGGCCGTTGTCGGCGTATGGCATGTATTCGCGCATCAGCTTGCGGTAGGCGAGGAAGCTTTCCGTGATCCGCTGGACGAGCTCGTCGTCATTGGCCCGCAGATCCGCGATCACCTCACCGGCAGCGTTGCCCATGGCCACGATGACGTCGTCCGGCAGCTTGCGCACCATCACGTCATGTTCATTGACGAGCTGCGTCAAGGCCTGGGCGTGCTTTGTGTTGTACTCGGTCAGAACGTCATTGTAGAGGCTGGCGCAGGCGTGCGACACGGCGCCCTTCAGATCGTCCGGGAGGTCGTTATAGGCTTCCAGGTTGACGGCGCATTCTTCCGCGGAAGAAGGCTCACCGACACCCGGCCAGTAGTAGTTCTTGGCGATCTGGTAATAGCCAAGCGCGCTGTCGGTCCAGGGTCCGATGAACTCACCGGCATCAAGTGCACCGGATTGTAATGCCTGGAACATGGCCGGACCACTCATGGCCTGGACTGCCATGCCAAGCTTGGAGCACATTTCGGACGCCAAACCGGTTGAGCGGAACTTCAGTCCCTTGAGGTCATCAACGCTGTTGATCTCGTTGCGGAACCAGCCTGCCCACTGGGGACCGGAATTGCCGCACAGGAACGGCTTCAGGTTGAAGCGCCCGTAGATCTCGTCATAAAGGGCCTGACCGCCACCATGTATCAGCCAACCGGCTTGCTCGGGCGCAGTGAGGCCGAAAGGCTGCGAGCCGAACAGAAGAATGCCCTTGGACTTGGAGCCCCAGTAGGCCGGCACGGCGTGGTAAAGTTCCGCAGTTCCCTGACCGACGGCATCAAACACACCATTGCCCGGGACGATTTCCCCGGCTGCAAAGAGCTTGACCTCGATGCGTCCGCCGGAAAGTGAAGTAATGCGATCCGCAAGCATCTGGGCCGCGACACCCGGGCCTGGCAGGTTTTTCGGCCATGCGGTCACCATGCGCCACTGGCGCACGTCCTGCGCAATGGCCGGTGCTGCCAGCGTGGTTGCCGCCGCCGCCACTGTTCCTGTTGCGCCAGCTTTCAGAAAATCACGTCTTTTCATTGTCATTCCCCTCGTTTCAAGAGTCCGGTCCGGAGCGTCCCACCGTGGTTTTAGTTGCCCAAGATGCCCGGCAGGTTAAGCCCCT
>NZ_JAILWL010000259.1 GCF_025698965.1 Roseibium sp. | reverse complement strand
GCGGCAGCATGGTCCAGCGTGTAAGTCCACACGCCGCCGACTGTTACTTCGAAGGTGCCATAGCTGCCTTCGGTTCCCTCTTGCGCCGTGAAGGTTGGATCGTCGGTCGCATCCGCATCGGAAACAAACAGAGTTCCAGAGGCCGACTGGGTTCCGTCCTCCTCGACATCACCGCTGGTCGTACCCGTTATGATCGGTCCGTCTTCCTCACCGGTCACCGTGATCTCGACGACCTGGCTGACGCTCTCACCGTCTTCTGTCGTCGCGAACACCGTGAAGGTCTCGGTGAACTCTTCTCCGCCAGTCAGAACCTGAGCCGCTGCATTGTCGAGCGTATAGGTCCAGACACCTCCCGCTGTCACATCGAGAGAGCCGTAAGTCCCCGCCGTTCCGATCTGTTCGATAAAAGTCGGATTGTCGATTGCATCGGCATCTGAAACGGCAAGAGTTCCGGTTGCGCTCAGCACTCCATCCTCGGTCACAGCACCGCTGCTGGTGCCGGTGATTACCGGAGCATCTTCCTGACCGGTCACAAAGATGGTGACGATCTGGATGATGCTTTCACCGTCGGAGGTTGTCGCCTCGACCGTGAAGGTTTCTGTAGCGGTCTCTTCTCCTGCCAGAGCCTGAGCCGCTGTATTGTCGAGCGTATAGGTCCATTCCCCGCCGGACGTGATCTCGAAAGTTCCATAAACCCCCGACGTACCGGCTTGAGCAAGGAAGACAGGGTTATCGACTGCATCTGCATCAGCAACATTCAACGCGCCTGACGCAGACTGTGTGCCATCTTCGGCAACCGAGTTGCTGGCAACCCCGGTAATAACTGGCGCATCTTCCTGGCCCGCAATCGTGACGGTTACTGTTTCGGTTACACTCTCGCCATCGGCGGTCGTTGCCTCGACGACAAATGTCTCTGTCGCGATTTCTCCACCGGCCAGTCCCTGAGCAACCGCATTGTTGAGCGTATAGGTCCACACACCTCCTGCGGTAATCTCAAATGTGCCGTAAGCTCCAGGTGTTCCGGACTGCGCAATGAAAACGGGCGTATCAACCGCATCCGCGTCGGTTGCGATCAACGTGTCCGAAACGACCAGAGTGCCGTCTTCGGCTACCGCACCGTCGGCACCTCCTGAAATTACCGGGGCGTCCTCGGTTCCGGTAATCGTGAAGGTCACTATTTCGGTAGCGGTTTCTCCAGCGACGTCTTCGACCGTGATCAGAAAGGCAAAGGTGATCGTTTCACCTTCAGCCAGGAAATCAAGGTCGGCGGTGGCATCATAGGTCCAGCCAATTTGGCTTTGTCCTGCATTACCCAAGCCGGCATCTGCGGTTTCCCCTGCTGTCTGGGAAGAGAGTTCGCTGCTTCCCAGGCTGAAGCCTGCCAGAAGCGTTGCCGACAGATCGGGAGAAATATCATTCAGGTTTCCGCCGCTCCAGACAGGCGCACCATTCGTCTCAAACGAGATCGTGACACTGTCACCCTGGTCGACGTCACTCACAAGAACGGAACCGCTGTCAAGGAGCGGCTGCGCAGAGGCATCCGTTGCTTCCGTAAATCCTGCAGGCGGGCTCGCAACAACCTCCGGTGCGTCGTTGACACCTGCTACAGTGACGGTGACCAGGCCGGAATTCGTGGACACCCTGCCAGTGCTGTCAATCACGGTATATTCAAACGTGACTTCCTGGGTGCTGTTCGCCGACAGCGTTTCAAAGTCGCCGTCAGTATCGAATGTGAAAGTTCCGTCTTCGTTGACGATAACCGTACCCAGCGCGGGATCCGACACTGAATTAAGGCTGATTGTGTCGCCTGGGTCCGGATCGGATCCGACAAACGGAGCCGTCACTGTGCCGTCCTCGTTCACATTCAGCGAAATATCAAAGGCGGTCGGAGGATCTTCAACCGGCTGGATGGTGATTGGAACGTCGGCTTCGACGGTCTCCGTGCCGTCATCAACCGTAATGTTCAACCCGCCATCCAGACTGTCCGGTGACGGGGTATAGGTTAATCCGGAAAGAGCAGCATTGATGTCTTCCTCTGATCCGGAAAATGACATTTCCTCGTCGGCGAAGCCATCACCTGTAATGAAAGTGAGTCCGTCTGTCTGGGCCAGTGTCACTGTTGAACGGGCCACAATTGTAACCGTACCCTCGCCATCTCCCGGAATTTCGATGTTCAAACCGGTCAGGCTGATCGGCTGATCTTCCGCAATTGTCACATTAGTTGGAAACACGACTGCCAGGTCATCCGGCGGAGCTTCCTCCTCTCCTTCGGCAGCCTGGGACTGGGTCGTCGACCGACTGGCAAATTGAACAAAGCCTGCTCCGTCGGGTCCACTCGGATTTAGAAGGTCAAGTCCGCTTTCCTCAGGGTTCGAAGAGTCGGGATTATTCTCTCCTTCCGGCTCAAGCGGCACTACATCCGGGTTCTGAATTCCTTCGGGAGGCCCTGCGTCGGTCTGGTCCGGACCACCATCGCCATCGGTACCGTCATTCGGCGTTGCCTGACCGAGCCCTGCTGCCCTGTACGCGTCGAACGCCTGCTGAACCTGACCCTGTTCTGCATCAACGTCGGTCTGGGTTTTGGGGGTCACGATCGGCGTGGCACCAACGGAGAGGATCAGGAACGTTGAATCGGTCGTGCTGACTGTTCCAAGCAATTGACCGGAAAGCCTATCAAACAATTGGTAGGATCCAAGCACGCCGCTCGGGTCAAGGGCGAGCGAAAACCGCGTCGACCCGTCCAGCGCGTTGATCTGCACGATCGGGGTCGTGCCCCGAATGCCCATTGTTGCGGTTGGCGTTTCAATCCTCATGTCCCCGGAAGGCGCCACCTGACCGGTGACGAACACGAAACTGCCCTGAACCAGGTTCATAACCATGGAGTTGCCGGAGCCACCGGGCGTGAAGATCAATTCGTCGAGCACCATTCTGGCATCGGCTGACAGCGAAAACAGGGTTTCGTCGACAAAGACAATGGCCAGCGACGAACCGGTAGCGGTCTGAACGACATCGCCCTGAAACACCGGATCGCCTGTGCTTAAGGTCACCACAGTTCCGTCGGTGCGTTGCGCAGTCGCTGTCCCGACAAGAGTTTGAACCGATCCTATCGGTGCTCCGGCACTGCCCGCTCCAACTTGTGCATATTGCCCCGCTGCCTGGGGGCCAGCCAGTTGCGCCGCAGTCTCACCATCGATCAGCGCACCTTCGGCTGAAAACAGGTTCGGCAGATCAGGTTGTGTAAAAAAGTTCTGTATCCTGAGCGACCCGAAATCTTCATGACTGATGAGAAGATCAGAGCCCTGGCGGGTATAATCGCCACGAAACAACAATGCAGAATTGTCAACAGGAGGTAGTGTAACCGAAGCATCAATGACCACAGTTTCGGAAGTATCAAATGTTACTATTCCGGAATTTGAAATATTGGACACGACGCACACTCATCACATTAGTTGCATCATTGCAAAAATTACGGATCTTAAAGGATTTAGCCAAATCTTAGCACTTTTTTAATAAAAAGTCTTTGCCGGAACCAAATAAGCTAGGCTATGGTTATTTCGGGCGAAGGAAAGAATACGATCTTATTGGAAAATTTAGCAAAACTGACGCTAAGTCACATTCAGTAATTTATAAAGATTGTTCCCAGTAGAATGATCATCGGGATGTAGGCAGGGTACGACGATGAACAAGTTGGGAAATGCCAAAACTCTGATGAGATGTTGCTCCGGCTTCGCGCATCAGTTGAATCGAGGGCGTACCATGGATTTCAATCCATTCTCTGCCTTGTTCGTCACACTGCTGCTGCCGTTATTTTTCACGCAAAGCGCCAGGGCGATGTCTCTGGAAGATGCCGTGTCGCGCGCCGTTTCGACCAACCCTCAGGTACTGGCAGCCGCCGCGAACCGGCGATCGGTCGACTATGAGTTTGAGCAGGCTCGCGGGGCATATCTGCCTAAACTGGACCTTGAGGCAACTTACGGGGCACAATTCATAGACAGACCAAACTCGCTGGAAGTCACGAATAACCGCGAATGGCGCAACGCACGCGATGCCACATTGGTCGCGCGGCAAGTTTTCTTCGACGGCTTTGCCAGAGCGAATGAGGTATATCGTCAGTCCGCCCGTATCGACGGGTCGGCTGCCCGGGTCATGGAGCGCGCCGAACTGATTGGTCTGGACGCGACCGAGACATTTCTCGATGTCATCCGCCATCACCGGATCCTGAAGGCCGCTGACGTCAATATTCAGGAACATGTCAGGCTTCTCAATCTGGTGCGAACCAAGGTCGAAGGTGGCTCTGCGACTGAAAGCGAACTGCGTCAGGCCGAGGAAAGGGTCGCCGCGGTTCATGCGGTGAGGGCCGATGTTCTCCGGGAACTCGGGGCTGCAAAGGCCCGGTTTGAGAATGTGATCGGGATTGCCCCCCCTGCTCTCAAGTCTCCTCGCGCACCGAGAAAAATCCCGAAATCCGAAGCCAGCGCCATTGCAACGGCGCGTGGCAATCATCCCGCACTCAGGGCCGGGTCCGCAGATGTTGACGCGGCAACGGCTGACTACGACAAAACGCAGGCGCTGTTTCTGCCAAAGGTCGGTCTGGAAGGTGTGGCTTCCGTCGGTGAGGATCTGGACGGCACACCGGGTCGCAACAATGAATTTGCGGTCCGCATGACCATGTCCTGGAACTTGTTCAACGGAACCATCGATGCCAATCGCCGGCGTCAGCTCGGTGAGAAGGTAACCGAGAGCAAGATGGAACTGGACCAGCTGCGTCGGACCGTTGACGAAAGCGTCCGCAGATCCTGGAGCGACATTCTGACCAATGACGTCCGCCTGAAAGCTCTGAAAGAACAGACCGTCGCCGCAGATGCCGTAATCGTAAGTTACGAAAAGGAATACGAGGCGGGGCTTCGTGATCTGCTAGATCTGCTGATTGCCCAGAACTCTGCCTTTACCTCACGTGTCCAGCTTATCAGCTCCCAGACCATTGCGGTTTTTTCCCGCTATCGCCTGTTGGCATCGACCGGTGAACTTCTGGCGTCGTTCGGGATTGCAGCGCCTCCGGAAAGCCTGGCCGGCGATACTGAAATGCCGTGGTTTGTCGGCTCCAAAGGTCTCATTGAGCCCTTACGCAAATGGTGAGGGTTTTGAATGGACGGGACTGCGAAAATCCGAATGGATGATGACGCTTCCGGTCCGGGAAAGACAACGGCTGCCGATTTCCCGTCGGCTTGCGAAAACACCTCGTCGAACGGTCTCCTGGAAGCGTTGATCCACATTTCGCGGCATCACGGGCGCATGGCGAACAAGGCGGAACTCATACGCGGCCTGCCCATGACCCCGGAAGGTCTGTCCCTCAGCCGCATCGAGGAAGCCGCACACCGGCTTGGACTTGTTGTGCGCATCGAGCAGCGCGAAGTCGCAAAAATACCGGTGGTCACATTGCCCGTTATTGCCATGCTTGAAGGCGAACAGGCGGTCGTTGTCGAAAAGATCGACCGGCGCAAGGATACGGCAACTGTTTTTGCAGCCGATATTCCTGGTGGATCGAGACCGGTCAAGCTATCGGACCTAGCTGGCCCCAAGATGGCGCTGGTGATATTCGTCAATTCTGTCGGCAAGACTGCGACCGAGGAAATTGCCAGTGACACGCCAAAGGACTGGTTCTGGTCGGCCGTGAGGCGGTTCTGGCCCAACTATCTCCAGGTTGTCATCGCCGCCTTTATCGGCAATATGCTCGGCCTCGCCAGTCCTCTTTTCATCATGAACGTTTATGACAGGGTCATTCCCAATCTGGCGATCCCCACGCTCTGGGTTCTTACCATCGGTGTGCTGATTGCTTTTCTGTTCGACTTTGTCCTGAAGATGGTCCGCATGCAGATCGTCGACGAAACCGGGCGCCGCGTCGACATGGCCGTTGCTGGGCGTTTGTTCGACCATTTTCTGCGCATCAAACTTGCGGGACGGCCGGCGTCCACGGGCGCGGTTGCCAATCAGGTTCGCGATCTGGATTCCGTACGCGACGCGCTGACTTCGTCCAGTGTGATCGCCATGACCGACCTGCTGTTCATCGGCATATTTGTCTGGGTCATGTGGTATCTGGTTGGTCCCCTGGCTTTCGTTCCGGCTCTTGCGGTGCCGGTCGTTGTTGCCGTGACAAGCCTGGTCCAGATCCCTCTTTCCAGGGCATTAGCCGAAAGTCAGAATGACGCTGCGCGACGTCAGTCCGTTCTGGTCGAGACCATTTCGTCTCTGGAAACCATCAAGGTCACCGGTGGTGAAAGTTGGTTCCGGCGGGCATGGGACCGCGCGGTTGCCGCTGCCAGCCGGTCGACTACAAAGGCAAGATACTGGGCCAACACAGCTGCGTCTTTCACAGGTGTTGTCTTTCAGCTCGTTTCGATCGTGATTGTCGTCTGGGGGGTCTTTCTGGTTCTTGACGGACAGATCACCGTGGGCGCACTGATCGCCGCGAACATTCTGGCAGGACGGGTACTTTCACCGCTGAACAACATTTCGCAGACGCTGTCCCGGCTTTTGCACGCACGCACCGCCATGAGAAGCCTGAACGCGCTCATGACAACACAAGCTGAAAGCGGTGTTGTCGCCCGCAGCATCGCAACACCGGACAACCTTGAAATCGCATTCCAGAACGTGACCCTCGCCTATCCGGAAAACAAGATACCGGCTCTGGAAGACGTCAGCTTTTCGGTCAGGAGCGGTGAAAGAGTTGGCATAATCGGCCGGGTCGGCTCCGGAAAGAGCACGCTCGTCCGCATTCTCTCCGGCCTCTATGAACCGCAATCCGGCACCTATCTGCTTGGCGGTGTCGATACGCGCCAGTTTTCTCCCGCGGACCTGCGAACCACGGTCGGTCTGTGCTTGCAGGACGCAGAACTCTTCAGCGGCACATTGCGCGACAATATCCTTATCGGTGCACCATACGCCTCGGCGCAAGATCTCGAGCGCGCGGTGCATCTGGCCGGCGTCGACTTCTTTTCCTCTCGCCATCCTGACGGCCTCGACATGCATATCGAGGAGCGTGGTCGCAGCCTGTCCGGAGGACAGCGACAATCTGTTGCCCTTGCAAGGTGCCTTATCCGGTCTCCAAAAATCCTGTGTCTTGATGAACCCACAGCCTATCTGGACATCATGTCCGAGAGGCAACTCTGCAGTCGCCTTCGAGAAATAGCCGACACCGGCATCACCCTTTTCATCGCAACACACCGTGACGGTCCGCTGGAACTTGTCGATCGTCTATTGTTGCTGGACAGGGGAAAACTGCTGATGGATGGCCCGAAAGATGAAGTCGTGGCGAGGCTGAAGGCCGGTGCACAAAACAACGCACCGCCCGCCCCACCCTTTTCCGGAGGCACGCATGGCCAGGGTGGATGAGGATTTTGCAAACGATGTTCGCGCGGCATTGGACCGTCGGCGGAACACCGGAATCTGGGGGCTCCTGCTCGTGCTTCTCCTGCTTTTGGCAGCACTTGCGGTCTGGGCACATTTTGCAGAGATCGAAGAGGTCACGACCGGCGACGGACGTGTTATTCCGTCAAGCCAGATTCAGGTGGTTGAATCTCTTGAAGGCGGGCTTATCGCCGAAATCTTCGTCAAGGAAGGCGATGTGGTTGAAGCCGGGCAACCGCTCGTACGTATTGACGATACCGACTTTGCGTCCGATCTCGGCGAGCTTGAGCAGCAACGCTCCGCGCTGCTGATAAAGGCCAGGCGTCTTGAAGCCGAAGCCCGCGGCGAAAGCCTTACTTTCAGTCCGACAGAAATCGAACAGCCTGTCGCAGCACGCGAACTTGCCTTGTTCGACGCGCGCAGAACCGCGCTCGAGCAGGAGCTTTCCGTTATCGAGCAGCAGCTCTCCCAGCGCAGCCTGGAAAAAGTGGAACTGGAAACACGCCTGGTGAGCACAAAGCAAACCGCCGAATTGCTCGACGAAGAGCTGCGCCGTGCTCAGGAACTCGCCACAGCCGGGGCATATCCGAAAATGGATCTGTTGAGGCTGGAGCGGGAAACAAAGGCGGGCAGCCTTGAGGTAGACGTGCTTCGAGCCTCGATCCCGCGCGCGACGGCAGCGATCACTGAAGCGTCGGCGCGTCTTGAAAGTGCCATTCTCGGTTTCCGTGCAAAGGCCCATGAAGAGCTTACTTTGACATTGAACCAGCTGACCGTCCTGGAAGAAACCGTCAAATCGGCGAAAGACAAGGTTCACCGCACTGTTTTGAGGGCACCTGTCCGAGGCATCATCAACAAATTCTCGGTGGCGACAATCGGTGCTGTCGTGTCACCTGGCGAGAGCATATCCGAGATCGTACCGCTGGACGATACGCTTTTGATCGAAGCCCAGATCCGCCCGCAGGATGTCGCCTTTCTTTTTCCCGGCCAACCGGCCCGCGTACGGGTAACAGCTTATGATTACACCATTTATGGTGACCTGACCGGCGTGGTCGAACGTATCGGTGCGGACACTATCACCAACGAAGAGGGAAAGACTTTTTATAGAGTAATTGTAAGAACTGACAAGAATTCGTTAGGAACAGAAAGCAATCATTTACCAATAATACCGGGAATGGTCGTAAATGCCTCGATCTTAACCGGAAATAAAACGGTTCTCGACTATTTGTTGAAGCCAATAATCAAGGCGCGAACCGAAGCTCTACGAGAAAAATAAATGCATCGGCGTGCCTGAACAGGGCAGAAGTCGATGCGGTTTATTGGCACTCTTGTTTTTCGAGCGATCACGCTTGTCTGGTTCACCGGCCTTGTGGCCGGTGTATTCACAACACAACCGACATGGGCGACAGAATTCAAACGCACCATGCATATCGCCAAATTCCTGAAATTCGAAAAGCCCGGGAAGGCGCATCCGCAAAAGATAGGTTTGTCGGGATACACCCCTCGAAAACTCGAACTAAAACCTCGGCTGGACACACCGCTTGCCCGTCGATGGGCAATGGCGCGAACTCGATTGAATGCTGAGGCGGATTGGCTGAATTCCTGCAGATCCGGAGCCTGCCGCGATCCACGCGCCGACACTTGGTTCAAAACGGTTTCCCTAATCCGCTCAACCACTGCC
>NZ_JAILWL010000258.1 GCF_025698965.1 Roseibium sp. | reverse complement strand
CGGTGCGGGTCGAAAAGGACGTCGCAGGCTTTATTGGAAACCGCTTGCAGCACGCCATGTGGCGCGAAGCCATCAGCCTGGTCGAAAAGGGCGTATGCAGCGCGGCGGATATAGACACGGTCATCAACACCAGCTTCGGCCGCCGCCTTTCCGTCCTTGGACCGATGGCAAATGCTGATCTTGTCGGCACGGACCTTACCCTGGACATCCACGAAAACGTTCTGGCCGATCTCGACAATCGGCCAGGCCCCTCCCCGTACCTGCGCGACCTGGTGGAAGCGGGCAAGCTTGGCATGAAAAGCGGGGAAGGGTTTCAGACTTGGACGCCTGAGGAAGCGGACGAAGTTCGCCAGCGCGTTGCAACCCACTTGCGGAGACTCGAAACTATTTTGAGCTGACGCTTTTGCGACCATTAACAGCGCATCTGGGAGGAAAGACGATGACGCTTATGGGAAAGAAATTTGGAATTTCGCGCCGTGGCTTCATTGCTGGAGCCACCGCCGGGCTTGCCGCTCCGGCAATCCTGACAAGAACGCGGGCTTACGCTGCTGACCCTGTGATCAAGATCGGTCATGTGAGCCCACGGACCGGACCTCTTGCCGGCTTTGCGGAAGCCGATGATTACGTTCTGGCCGGCATTCAAAAAGCGCTTGCCGGTGGTGTTGAAAACAATGGCAAGACCTACAAGGTTGAGATCATCTCAAAAGACAGTCAGTCAAATCCGAACCGCGCCGCAGAAGTCGCTTCGGAACTGATCCTTGGAGAAGAGGTCGATATCATTCTGGCAGCATCAACGCCGGACACGACCAATCCGGTATCCGATCAGGCCGAGCTCAACGAGGTACCTTGCATCAGTACCGACTGTCCGTGGCAACCCTATTTCTTCGGCCGCAATGGCGACCCCGCACAAGGGTTCGACTACACCTATCACTTCTTCTGGGGACTGGAAGACGTGATCAAGGCGTTTCTCGCGCTGTGGGAGGAAAGCGGCGTCCAGCGCAAGGTCGGTGGCCTCTTCCCCAATGACGCTGACGGCAACGCCTGGGGCGACGACATTCACGGCTTCCCGCCCGCTCTTGTCGGCAGCGGTTTTGATTTGACGGACCCGGGTCGTTATCAGCCACTTACCGACGATTTTTCGTCCCACATCTCAGCATTCAAGGATGCTGGTTGCGAAATTGTCACCGGAAACATGATCCCGCCGGACTTTGCGACTTTCTGGGCTCAATGCGCACAGCAGGGTTTCCAGCCGAAAGTCGTTACAATCGGCAAGGCGCTTCTGTTCCCCTCGGTTATTGAATCCTTGGGGGAACGCGGAAACGGGCTGACATCGGAAATCTGGTGGACACCCGAACATCCGTTCTCCTCTTCCCTGACCGGAGAAACCGCGAAACAGCTTGCAGACGGCTACACAGCCGCGTCCGGACGCCCGTGGACACAACCGATCGGCTTCAAGCATGCGCTCTTTGAAGTCATGACCGATGTGGTCCGCAGAAGTTCCGACCTTGAAGACCCCAATGCAATTCTCGAGGCAATCCAGACCACCGATCTGCCGACGGTTGTCGGCCATGTGAACTGGGGCTTCGGTCCGGTAAAGAATGTCTCCAAGACACCTTTGGTTGCCGGTCAATGGCAACAGGGTCCAAACGGCATGGAACTGGTCATTACGTCTAACCACAGTGCGCCGGAAATCCCTGCCACCGGTACGTTGAAACTGCTGTCGTAATGTCCTCTCGGCGCACAATGGCAACATCGTGCGCCACCCCATGTTCAAAGGAAGCTTCATGGCGTCTGTTTTGGAACTAAAAGGGCTGACCAAAGCCTTTGGCGCGATTACCGTTGCCGATAACCTTTCCTATAGTCTCGCAGCGGGTGAAGCTTTGGGGGTTATTGGCCCGAACGGCGCCGGCAAGACCTCCATGTTCAATCTGATTACTGGTACGCTCCAGGCGGACGGAGGAGAAGTCTTCTTTAATGGAGAGGATGTCTCGCGCGCGTCGGCTGCAAAGCGATGCCGCCTGGGAATTGCCCGATCGTTTCAGATACCTCAACCTTTCGCCGGGATGACGGTTTACGAAAACGTGCTCGTCGCCGCGACACACGGAGCCGGCATGCACGGCAACGAGGCAGATAGTTATTGCCTGGAGATGCTCGAACTGACCGGGCTTATCGGCAAGGCCAATGATCTTTCCGGCAGCCTGACACTTCTCGGACGCAAGCGCCTGGAACTTGCACGTGCACTCTGCGCGAAGCCCAAACTGCTCCTACTCGATGAAATCGCGGGAGGGTTGACGGAAAACGAGTGTCACGACCTCGTCGAGACAATCAACACCATCCGGACTACGGGCGTTTCACTCATCTGGATCGAGCACATTGTTCACGCTCTGCTTTCAGTCGTCGACAGGCTGATCGTTATCGATTTTGGCCGCAAGATCGCAGATGGAGATCCCAAGAAGACAATGGCCAGCCAGGCTGTTCAGGAAATCTACATGGGGGTGGACGCCGATGTCTGAGCCTCTTCTTGCCACTCATCGGCTAAACGCCCACTACGGTGATTTTCAGGCCCTGTTTGGCGTCGATGTCAACGTTATGCCCGGCGAGGTCATCGCGATTATCGGCTCAAACGGCGCTGGAAAATCCACGCTCATGCGCTCGATCACCGGCTTGCTGGTGAACAAGCCCGACATGGTGACCTTTCGAAAGAAGCCAATCGGAACTTTGCGGGCGGACCAGGTTGCCAGGGAAGGTATCGCGATGGTGCCGGAAGGCCGGCAACTGTTTCAGTCTCTTTCCGTTGAGGAAAACCTGATCATCGGGGGGCAGATGGGTCGAAAAGGTCCATGGAACCTGGAGAAGGTTTTCGACCTGTTTCCCATCCTGAAGGAACGGCGCGCGGTTCCGGCCACGGCCTTGTCGGGCGGACAGCAGCAGATGGTGGCGATCGGGCGGGCCCTGATGTCAAATCCTGAATTGATCCTCTTCGACGAGATCAGCCTCGGTCTCGCGCCGATCATCATCAAGACGATCTATGACGCTCTGCCGGACATCATCGGCGAAGGCATGAGCGCGGTGATTGTCGAACAGGACATCGCAAAGGCGCTTAGCGTCGCAACGCGCGTTTACTGCATGCAAGAAGGCCGCATCTCGCTGGAGGGCCGCTCTGACGAGCTGAGCCGCGAGCAGATCAGCGCCGCCTATTTCGGAGTTTGAGATGGATTGGATCAACGCCATCGTACAAGGCGTCCTGCTTGGTGGCCTATACGCATTGTTTGCAGCCGGGCTTTCGCTGATTTTTGGCGTCATGCGGCTCGTCAACATTGCTCATGGCGACTTCATTGTATTGGCAGCCTTCCTGGCGCTGTCCATAACCACCGCGCTGGGCGTAAACCCGTTGATGTCACTTTTCCTGGTGGTTCCGCTGATGGCGGCAATTGGATATGTGCTCCAACGCGGCATCCTCAATCAGACGCTGGGGGACGATATTCTCCCGCCCCTTCTGGTGACATTCGGTTTGTCCGTGATCATCCAGAACGGTTTGCTGGAAATCTACAGCGCCGACCCGCAGAAAATGAACGCCGGTGCAATCGAAACCGCAAGCATCGGTTTGCCCGGGGATCTGAACGTTGGCGTACTGCCACTCCTGATGTTCGGTATTTCCATTGCCGTAATCGCGATGCTTCAGTGGGTCTTTTACCGCTCATCGCTTGGGCGGGCCTTTCGGGCTGTCTCCGACAAGCAGGACATTGCCCAGCTGATGGGTCTCAACAAGGCTCATGTCTTCGGTCTCGCCATGGCTCTGTCTCTTGCTGTTGTCGGTATCGCCGGTGTCTTCCTCGGCATCCGCACCAGCTTTGACCCCTCAATCGGCCCCGGGCGGCTGATATTCGGTTTCGAGGCGGTGATCATCGGCGGCCTTGGCAACCTCTGGGGCACTCTGATTGGCGGTATCATCCTCGGGGTCAGCCAGAATATCGGTGCTCAGATCAATCCCGGCTGGCAGCTCCTCGCCGGACATATTGCCTTTCTGATCGTTCTTGCGGTGAAGCCGCGCGGCCTCTTTCCACGGATCGACTGATGTCAACTTCAAACTATCAAATCCTGAGATCTTCGCCGGCGAGCCGTGTGGCCGCAATTCTCGGCCTTGTCGTTCTGATCGCGTTGGTTGCGGCACCTTGGTGGGCCGGACGCGCGGACATGCGCCTGCTGAGTGAAATCTTTCTCTATCTTGCCCTCGCCTGCCTCTGGAACCTGCTTGCCGGTTATGCCGGGCTGGTCTCGGTGGGACAGCAGGCCTTTGTCGGTTTTGGCGGCTACATGCTTTTTGCGCTGGCAATGTTTGCAGGCTTGTCACCGTTGGCAGCCATTCCCCTTGCGGGACTGCTCGGCGCCTTGATCGCAGTACCAGTGGCGGTCCTGATATTCCGGCTTCGGGGTGCCTATTTCGCAATCGGCACCTGGGTGATCGCCGAGGTCTTCAGGCTTGGGTTTGCACAGGTTTCAGCGCTCGGTGGCGGATCAGGCACCAGTCTCCCCGTAGGCATCGTTCGGTCACTGGCCTCCAGCAGGTCCATGCGCGAAGCGACAACTTACTGGCTGGCACTCGGCATGGCCGTGATTGTCATTGCAGCCATCTACCTTCTGCTGCGCTCTCGCAACGGCCTGGCATTGACAGCCATCCGCGATAGCGAAGTTGCCTCCAGCAGCTTCGGCATCGATATCTGGCGTCGCAAATTCATCGTCTACGTGGTGGCGGCAGGTCTGACAGCCTCAACCGGTGCACTCATTTTCCTTCAAAAACTGCGTATCTCGCCGGACGCGGCTTTCAGCGTCAACGATTGGACCGCTTTTGTCATTTTCATCGTCGTCATCGGGGGCATCGGCACACTCGAAGGACCGATCATCGGAGTGATTGTGTTCTTCCTGCTCCGCGAAACCTTGGCGGACCTGGGGACGGTTTATCTGCTCATCCTTGGCCTGGTCGCCATCGTGGTGATGCTCAAGGCGCCCAAGGGCATATGGGGCTTCGTCAAGGATCGCTACGGCATCGAGTTGTTCCCGCTCTCTCGGCGGGTCGTCGACAAGGATCTTGAAAAGTAGGAGGCGGTTTTGGCCCGCAAACAGAAAAAAACGATCATCACCTGCGCCATAACGGGGGCAATCCATACGCCCACCATGTCCGACGCACTGCCGTTCACGGCCGAGGATATTGCCGACCAGGCTATCGAGGCATCCAAGGCTGGCGCTTCCATATTGCACCTGCATGCCCGAAACCCGCAGAACGGTGCAGTTTCCATCGCACCGGATCACTTCAGGGCATTTCTTCCTGTGATCAAGCAGGCGACCGACGCGGTCGTCAACATTTCCACCGGAGGCAGCCTGGTCAACACCATGGAAGAGCGCATCGCCCCTGCCAAATGGGCTTCCCCCGAAATGTGCTCACTCAACATGGGATCCATGAATTTCTCGTTTCATCCGATCGCGGACAGGATCAAGGACTTCAAATATGATTGGGAAGAGGACTATATCCGCAACTCGGAAGGCTACATCTTCCGGAATACCTTTGCCGATATTCGCTATGTCGCCAACGAGCTTGGCGGTACTCACGGCGTAAAATTCGAGCATGAGTGTTACGATGTCGGCCATCTCTACAATCTCAAATTCTGCATGGATGCCGGCCTCTTCAAGGCGCCTGTCTTCATCCAGTTCATTTTTGGTATTCTGGGTGGCATTGGACCGGATATCGACAATCTTGTCTTCATGAAACGCACGGCAGATCGCCTATTCGGCGATGATTACCAATGGTCGGTGCTTGGTGCCGGTGGCGCGCAGATGCCCTTTGCGACGACGGCAAGCCAGATGGGCGGTAATGTCAGGGTCGGTCTTGAAGACAGCCTGATGATCGAACGCGGCAAACTGGCCAAGTCAAACGCGGAACAAGTTACCAAGATCCGCCGGATCATCGAGGACCTCGGCAGTCAGGTCGCAACACCCGACGAAGCCCGCGAGATGCTCGACCTCAAGGGCGGGGACCGCGTCGCCTTTTAACAACCCGGCAAACGGAGCCCCTTCGAACGCGTGCATCCCTGTCATCGACACACAAGAGCTGCAAAAGTCATGTCGTCGACTTTCAAAAGGATAGGCACGTTACTCCCGGGAACCAGGAACATCACCCGGAATACCTGGTTCCCGGATTTTATCTGAACTCCCGAACCTTGGCACTGATCGCTGAATTTTTGTTGCGTCAGTAACATCAATCGCAGCTCGTCGATCTTCAGAAATAAGGCGACTACACACAGCGGCCTGTGTGACGCGGGATGGACAGCCGTCCCGTGTCGAATACATATCGGGCCGGTAACCTGAGCACGCTATTTGCGCCCCTCAAAGATCAGCAAATTCGACATACCAAAACCCGCTCTTATTGCATGGCTCGGTTACCCGCCATAATGCCCCAAAACTTGATTTTGACTGTCACTAATGAACATCAATTTCAATCTGTTTGCTCATAATCGATTTGGCTGATTGAAAGGTTGGACGCAATCGCGCCTTATACAGCTTGAGAGTGCAATTCCCGGAAAACATATCCGAATCCGCCCAAACAATTTCCTCTGAAAACTCTCCCACACGACAAGCCTTTCATTCCGTTACGTCAATTTTTTTCTCAACCAGAAAATGCACACTTAAAACTTGTGAACTCAATCTTCTCTGTTACCGTTAAGTTGATTCCGCGCTCCATTCGAGTCGTGATCAAGGGGCTTTTATTTAGACATCTAAGTGGCTTAGAGGATATGACGATGGCAAACACTTCGCCTACCGCCAATGCAATCAGTGCGTCTATTGATGAAAATTCAGCCATTCTGATCCAAGCCGATTTTACCGATCCAGACACGACCGACAACCATACGTTCAGCGTCGACACGACCGGAACAACAGGTTCCGTCACCAACAATGGCGACGGCACCTTCAGCTACGATCCGAATGGCCAGTTCGAACATCTGGCGGTTGGCGAGACCGTGACCGACACCTTCACCTACACCGTCGATGACGGCAATGGTGGCACCTCAACCGAGACAGTCACCGTCACGATCACGGGTGAGAATGATGCACCGGTGGCAACGGCCATGGCACTGACCGCCGCGGAGGACACCCCGTCGGTCACCTTCACACCCTCCTTCACCGACGTTGATGCGTCCGACACCCACACCATCTCCTTCGATCTCGGTGGCGGCATGAGTGCAACCGCGACCCTCAACACCATCTCCGACAATGGCGATGGCACCTACACCTTCACCGCAGGCGACACTTACGATTACCTGGCCGAAGGCGAGACCGCACAGGAGACTTTCACCTTCACAGTTGACGACGGCAATGGCGGCACATCGACCGAAACGGTGACAGTCACCATCACGGGCAAGAACGATGCACCGGTGGCAACAGCCCTTGCCACAACGGTTGTCGAAGACGGCACACCCGTCACGCTGACCGCGAATTTCACCGACAAGGACAGCTCAGACACCCACACATTCAGCATCGACACCACTGGAACAACAGGTTCCGTCACCAACAATGGTGACGGAACTTTCGGCTATGATCCGAATGGCCAGTTCGAACATCTGGCGGTTGGCGAGACCGCGACCGACGCCTTCACCTATACTGTCGATGACGGAAACGGTGGCACATCGACCGAAACGGTGACCGTCACCATCACCGGTGAGAACGATGCGCCGGTGGCGACAGCCATGGCTTTGGTCACCACAGAAGACACATCTTCGGTCACGTTCACACCGTCCTTCACCGACGCTGATGCGTCCGACACCCACACCATCGCCTTCGACCTCGGTGGCGGCATGAGTGCAACCGCAACCCTCAACACCATCTCCGACAACGGCGACGGCACCTACACCTTCACGGCAGGCGACACTTACGACTATCTGGCCGAGGGCGAGACCGCGCAGGAGACCTTCTCCTACACGGTCACCGATAGCCAAGGCGCTTCATCCACGGAAACGGTCACTGTCACCATTACCGGGCAGAACGATGCACCGGTGGCAACAGCCCTTGCCACGACGGTTTCCGAAGACGGTTTCCCCGTCACGCTGACCGCGAATTTCACCGACAAGGACAGTTCCGACACCCACACGTTCAGCGTCGACACGACCGGCACGCTCGGCCTGGTCACAAACAACGTCGATGGCACCTTCAGCTACGATCCGAACGGCCAGTTCGAACACCTGGCGGTTGGCGAGACGGCAACTGACACCTTCACCTACACCGTCGATGACGGCAACGGCGGCACCTCGACCGAGACGGTCACTGTCACCATCACCGGTGAGAATGATGCCCCGGTGGCAACGGCTATGGCACTGACCACCGCGGAGGACACCCCGTCGGTCACTTTCACGCCGTCTTTCACCGATGTTGATGCCTCCGACACCCACACCATCTCCTTCGATCTCGGTGGCGGCATGAGTGCGACCGCGACCCTCAACACCATCTCCGACAATGGCGATGGCACCTACACCTTCACCGCAGGCGACACTTACGATTACCTGGCCGAAGGCGAGACCGCACAGGAGACTTTCTCCTTCACAGTGACAGACGGTCAGGGTGTCTCCTCAACAGAAACCGCAACCCTCACCATTACTGGGCAAAATGATGCACCGGTGGCAACGGCCCTTGACGCCACAACTTCGGAAGACGGTCCGTCGGTTGCCCTGACCTCAAGCTTCACCGATGCGGACGGTTCCGACACCCACACGTTTAGCGTCGACACGACCGGCACGCTCGGCCTGGTCACAAACAATGGCGACGGCACCTTCGGCTATGATCCGAACGGCCAGTTCGAACATCTGGCGGTTGGCGAGACCGTGACCGACACCTTCACCTATACTGTCGATGACGGCAACGGCGGCACCTCGACCGAGACGGTCACTGTCACCATCACCGGTGAGAATGATGCCCCGGTGGCAACGGCCATGGCACTAACCGCCACAGAGGACACCCCGTCGGTCACCTTTACACCCTCCTTCACCGACGTTGATGCGTCCGACACCCACACCATCTCCTTCGATCTCGGTGGCGGCATGAGTGCAACCGCGACCCTCAACACCATCTCCGACAATGGCGATGGCACCTACA
>NZ_JAILWL010000257.1 GCF_025698965.1 Roseibium sp. | reverse complement strand
TCTTATCTGCGCAAGGGACTGGAATTGCCACTGGCGCTGATGCTGGACGCGATCCTGTCGAAGAAACGCATTCTGGAAATTTATTTGAATATCGCCGAATGGGGCGAAGGGATTTTTGGTGCGGAAGCGGCGGCACAAGCCTGGTTCGGGAAGCATGCGAAGGACCTGACACGGACGGAAGCGGCTCGCCTGGCCACCGCATTGCCCAATCCTCGTGGCCGAAACCCTGCAAATCCGTCGTCGGGGCATCGTCGTCTTGCCGGTACAAATCACGCGCGGGTCAATGGTGCTGGTCCGATTTTCGGCTGTGTTCTGGGGAATTGACCTTCACCTGGTGGAATGTCCGTTCAGTCTGTTATATTTAGCGCAAGAAATTTCTGTCTATGGGGTGGCAAAACGCTGGCTTTGCCTGTATAACGCCGCGCATTCGAACACGCTGCGTGCTGCCACGCCCCGGGCTTACCCGGTCCGGGCCGCGGTGTCATGGACCACGGAGAAAAACAAAATGGCCGTTCCAAAGAGAAAAACCTCGCGCATGAAGCGCGGTTTTCGCCGTTCCGCGGACGCCCTCAAGCAGCCGACTTACGTCGAGGACAAGGATTCAGGCGAACTGCGTCGCCCGCATCACGTTGACCTGAAGACCGGCATGTACCGGGGCCGTCAGATCCTGTCCGCTAAAGACGACGCTTAAGTTCATTCTGCTTTCAGGAGAATTTGTCTGAAAGCAAAGTGCTGTTCTTAAGGTGGATCGCCGCATGGCAAACCAAGATTGAGGCTGGCCTTGTTCCAACAGGCTGGCCTTTTTCTTTGGTTCTGAATTTGAATGCTTGAAAAGGGGCCTTGAAATCGGCCCTTTGATCGTGTCAGCTCCGGGCCCTCGATCTTGAAACGAGGTCATTCAATTCCGGAGCAGCTTTATGCGCCTATTCTCTGCCATTCCTTTCACGCTTTTCACATTACTTATCTACAACGCACTTGCCTTTACCGGCGGGGCGTCGGATCCGGCATTCTGGACGCAGCCTGTTGTCACAATCGCGATGGTGTCGGGCGCAACGTTTGAACTGCTCGCAAGCGATGTCCTGATCACCGTCGGTCTGTTCTTTCTGTTCATTGAAATCCTGAAGGCAACGCGGATCGGAACCACCGCGCTTTTGGATCATATGTTTTCAGTGTTGGTTTTTGTTGCTTATCTGGTGGAATTTTTGGTTCTGCAGCAGGCCGCGACGTCGCTGTTTTTTATCCTGATGGCGATCTCTCTGATCGACGTGATTGCAGGATTCTCTATCTCGATCACCGGTGCGCGCCGGGACGTATCCTTCGGCCATGGGGACATGCATTAAGGGCAAAGCCGCCCAAGGCTTAAGGGAACAGCGTTCAGGGCAATGACGCTCAGGCGTCGTTGCTTTCGTCGATGATTGCGTGTTTCTGGATCAAAGGCAGCTGGGACAAGGTGAACAGCAGGGTAATCGGCATGATGCCGAAAACCTTGAAGCTGACCCAGAAATCGGTCGAGAAACTGCGCCAGACGATTTCGTTGATGATTGCCAGGACGAAGAAAAATATTCCCCAACGAAAGGTGAGCTTGCGCCAGCCCTCGTCCGTCAGTTTGAAGGCGCTGTCAAAGACATATCCCAGCAAGGACTTGCCAAACAAAAGACCTCCCAGCAGGATCGAGCCGAACAGGCAGTTGACGATTGTGGGTTTGAGCTTGATGAACAGTTCGTCATGAAGCCAAAGCGTCAGGGCGCCGAAGACGAGAACGACGACACCGGACACCAGAGGCATTATTGGCAGGCGTTTTGTCAGCCACAGGGATGCGACCAGCGAAATGGTGATCGCGACCATGAATGCTGCGGTTGCCAGGAAAATCGGCTGACCGATCGATTGCAGAACCGGGAAGGTCTGGGCGATCTGTTCGCCGCGGGAATTGAACAGGAAGAACACACCGAGCGGGCCAAGCTCCAGCGCCAGCTTCAAAAGAGGCGACAGTTCCTTGCGTGTCGGGTCGTTCGGGGCGTGTTCGAATTCCATTCTTCTTCTTCTCCACCTCAGCGATACCCGGGACATAGGGGCAAGGGGCAGGGCGGGTCAAGGCGCAAAGGATTTCACTTTTTGAATTTGACGAGCTGGAATGGCTCTTCGCTTGTCGGACCTACTGCTTCTGACCGGCCACAAGATGAACGGTCAAATGCGCAAAAAAACGACCGGATGCATGGCGTTCCTCGAGATTTTCCTCAAAGGCGATCCCTTCGGCCGTTGAAACGAAACCGGCTTCAACGCTTCTTGCGACGGTGTTTTTGAGGTCGAAAATTATTTCGGCATCCGGCAACAGACGCAGCAGAAGAGGATGCACACTGTGATGGGTCAGCGCCAGTTCCGCACCAAGCAGGTCCACAAGGGATCGTCCGAGATGCGGATTGCGGATCGTCTTGGCAAATTCAGATGTGATCTTTTCTGAAATGTCCGGTAGGTCGGAGCCGATCACATAAGTGCGCCAGTCCGGTTCAGCGGCGCAGACGATGCCGCCGGGACGAACGATCCGTGTCATTTCGGCTATGGCACGCGCCGGATCGGCGACGTGCTGCAGCGACCGGTCGATCCGGGCGGCGTCGAAGACATTTGCCTCACAGTCGAGATTGTGTATGTCGCTGTGCCTGACGTTTATTGAAGCTGCGTTACCACTCAAGGCCTCGGATGCATGATCCGTAGCGAAGGATAAAAAGGCATTGCTCAGGTCGAACCCTGTCACGGATCCCTGAGGTACGATCTCCATCAGTCGGGGCAGGTCGAACCCAAGGCCGCAGGCGACGTCGGCCACTTTGCCTCGAGGCGTCAGGTTCAGTGCGTCATACGAGGCATGTTTGTAAGCCTGGAAGTCGGGCAGCCGGTCGATGACAGCAAGGCAGGTCTTGAGCTTTTCGAAGTCCGCCGCGGCGTCCACATCACGATATCCTTCGGGAAGATATGTCATTCAAACCCTCGTGCTTATTTGTGGCTTCGCTATCTTTCAGCCAAAGTGAAGAGATATTACGGCTTCAATCTGGTATCCCATCAGATAAGACGAAGCGTCAAAGCAAAAGAGCGGTCGAGATGCGTCTTTTCCTGATCATCCTGACGATCATCAGCCTGGTTCCGATTGCGCAGGCCGGAACCCGGGTGGATTGGGATGCGCTGCGGGATCCGAAAGCCAGTCAGTTTGAAGATCCTTTTGCGGCCTTGAGCCTTCGTGAACTCCGCTCGCTCGGCACGGTTCTCCGCTTGCGCCAACGTCTCTCGAAAAGCGATGTTTCTGCCGAGACCCGCCCGCAGATTGAACAACGCCTGGAAAACGAGGAAGCCAAACTCGCCGTGTCAGGGGTGGATACCGACGGGCTTCTGGCGCAGCGGCAAGCCATCGCCAGAAAACGTGCCAAAGCTGCCCTGGCCGGCAATCCGGCCTTGGCGGACAGGGATGTCGAGATCACCGGTTATGTCATTCCGGTCCTTGAAGAAGACGGATCGGCGCGCAGCGGCTATCTGGTGCCGGAATACGGCATGTGCAGCCACATGCCGGCTCCGGACCCGAACCAGATGATCCGTTATCATCTGAATTCCGATTGGCAGGCCGACAAGATCTATCAACGTGTTGTTCTCAGCGGGCGACTGGGACTGGAGTTGACCCGCCAGACAATCAATCTGCTCGATGGTGAAGTGGATATGATTGCAGCCTTTGAGATGGAAGTTTCCAGCGTCCGCGCCCATAAAGGACCGGTCAATCCTAACTTTGACAGGACACTGCAATCCTATCCGGTGCATCAGTAATCCGTTTTTGAAGCTTCCAACAAAAAAGGCGCCTTTGCGGGGCGCCTTTCCAATTTTTGTTCGCGCGTGTCGTTCAGCCGTTGGCGATGTACTGGCCGCCGTTGATGGTCATGACCGCGCCGGTCATGAAGGCAGCTGCATCGGAGGCGAGATAGACAACGGTCTGGGCGATTTCCTCCGGATGACCGAGACGGCCGACCGGAATATTCGACACGATGGACTCCAGCACCTTTTCCGGCATGGCAGCAACCATGTCGGTATTGATGTATCCCGGGCAGACGCAGTTGACGGTGATGCCCTTGAAGGCATTTTCCTGGGCGAGTGCCTTGGTGAAGCCGATCACGCCGGCCTTGGCCGCCGAATAGTTTGTCTGTCCCATCTGGCCCTTCTGGCCGTTGATGGAAGAAATGTTGATGATCCGACCGGAACCACGGCCGCGCATGCCATTGATCACCGGATGGGTCATGGTGAACATGGAATCAAGATTGGTGGAGATAACGGCCCGCCACTGCTCGAAATCCATCTTGTGGAACATGCCGTCGCGGGTGATGCCCGCGTTGTTGACCAGAACTTCCACCGGGCCCAGTTCGCTTTCGACCTGGGCGATACCTGCTGCACATGCTTCAGGATTGGAGACGTCCCATTTGTAGACGTGAATGCCGGTTTCGGCCTTGAAGGCTTCCGCCTTTTCAGTGTTTCCGGCATAAGTGGCCGCCACTGTGTAACCTGCATCTTTCAGACCGCGCGAAATTGATTCGCCGATACCGCGGGTACCACCTGTGACTAGTGCGACCTTGCTCATTCCCCTTCCTCCTGACTTCCAGCTTATGGGCCGTTTCGGCTCCTGTAGGTTATTGATTTATCAAAACCGATGTTGGGTCATGGCCGGTTTGTGCCGGCCATGACTATCCAAAACTTGCCTGATTTACCGTTCCAGACACATGGCAACGCCCATACCACCGCCAATACACAGGGTGGCGAGGCCTTTCTTGGCGTCACGGCGGACCATTTCGTGAAGCAGCGTCGTCAGGATGCGGGCACCGGATGCGCCAATCGGGTGACCGATGGCGATGGCGCCGCCATTGACATTGACGATGTCCGGGTTCCAGCCCATGTCCTTGTTGACCGCACACGCCTGCGCGGCGAAAGCCTCGTTTGCCTCGACGAGATCAAGATCGGCAGCGGACCAGCCGGCCTTTTCCAGAGCCTTGCGGGATGCCGGGATCGGGCCTGAACCCATGATCGCCGGATCGACACCTGCCGTTGCCCAGGATGCGATGCGTGCGAGCGGTTTCAGACCGCGCTTTTCAGCTTCTGCCGCGCTCATGACGAGGATCGCAGCCGCACCGTCATTGAGGCCCGAGGCGTTTGCCGCCGTCACAGAACCTTCCTTGGTGAAAGCCGGGCGGAGTTTGGCGACACTGTCCATCGTCGCGCCGTGGCGAATGTACTCGTCATCCTCGACGACGCGCTCGGATCTGCGTTCCTTGACCGTGACCGGTGTGATTTCATCCTTGAACTTGCCGGCTTTTTGCGCAGCTTCGGCCTTGTTCTGCGAAGCAACAGCAAATTCGTCCTGCTGTTCACGGTTGATCTGCCACTTTTCAGCAACATTTTCAGCGGTCTGACCCATGTGGTAGCCATTGAACGCGTCCCAAAGGCCATCCTTGATCATGGTGTCGATCATCTTGAAGTCGCCCATCTTGTAGCCGTTGCGCATATGTGCGCAGTGCGGCGAAAGCGACATGTTTTCCTGGCCACCAGCCATCATGATCGTGGCGTCACCGGTCTGGATCTGCTGCGCTGCGATGGCGACGGTGCGCAGACCGGAGCCGCACACCTGGTTGAGGGTCCATGCAGTCGAGCTGTCCGGAATACCAGCCTTGATCGCGGCCTGACGGGCCGGGTTCTGACCCTCACCCGCTGTCAACACCTGGCCGAAGACGACTTCGTCGATATCGTCGCTTGCAACGCCGGCCTGTTCCATGGCCGATTTCATGACGAGGGCGCCAAGTTCGTGGGCTGGAACATTGGCAAAGGATCCGTTGAAAGATCCGACAGGGGTACGGGTCGCACTGACAATGACGACATCGGTGGAAGCGCTCATACTACTCTCCAGAGCTTTGGGCCGGGCGGCCGTAGAGGGTTGGTGACCTGAAGACACCTAACGATCCAATTTATCCTTGGACTAGAAACTGCGGTTCGATTTGTGTCAACCGTAACTGCCCTTATCGGGGGTTTGTTTTCGCATTTGCGGTATTATCCTTTCGTCAGTGCACATAAAAAGGGTGGCACGATCCGATACGATTGGCTTAGTCTCATAGTTGGAGGAGATGACAGGTATGCGAAAGCCTTGTCGTCAAATGGGAAACTAGCCGTAGTAAGGCTGAGAGGCGGAAGTGACGAATGGCCAAGACGAGCGAGCCAACAATCATCAAGAAATACGCCAACAGGCGGCTCTACAACACGGGCACAAGCACCTATGTCACGCTGGAGGATCTGGCTGTGATGGTGAAGGGGGAAGAGGATTTTGTCGTCTATGACGCCAAGTCCGGCGAGGATATCACCCGATCCGTGCTGACACAGATTATCTTCGAGCAGGAAGGCAAGGGGCAGAATCTGCTGCCGGTTACTTTCCTGCGCCAGCTGATCCGCTTTTATGGCGACAGCATGCAGGGGCTTGTTCCGAGCTTCCTCGAATATTCCATGACGTCGCTGACGAAAGAGCAGGAAAAACTGCGCTCCCAGATGAGCGAAGCTTTTGGGGCGACCGCTTTCGATGCGATCGAGGATCAGGTCAAGCGCAACACTGAAATGTTCGAGCGGGCGATGAAGATGTTCATGCCGTTTCCGGCGGGCGAGGCAGGTGGTGCACCAAATTCGGCACCAGGGGCGGCCAAGCCGGAAAAAGCCGAAGTTACCGATCTGGACGACATGAAACGTCAACTGGAAGAAATGCAGCAAAAGATCAACCAGCTGTCGGACAAATCCTGAGGCGTTGTGTCCGGGGATCAGGCAAATCGCTTTTTTCCGGCTCGTGTCACGGCTTTGGAGAACGTACCGCAGGCCTGCGGACTTCTGGAGACGTGGTACCTGGATGAATGGCCTGCCTGGTACGGCCGGGAGGGGCCTGGCGATGCACGGCAGGACCTGACTGCGTGTCTGGAGTTCGATGGTCGATTGCCCCGTTGCCTTGTTGCATTGGACGAAGCGTCCACTCCGGTCGGAACGGTGTCGTTGCGAAAAATCTCACCAGGTTCCGACCAATATCCCGGAGCCTGGTTGACTGCACTTCTCGTTCCTCCTGAATTCAGGAGATCCGGCGTTGGCACGCGATTGATCGCTGCCGCGGAGCAGGAAGCCGGCCGTCTCGGGTTCTCGGAGATTTTTTCAACGACAGCGTCGGCCCAATCCCTGCTATTGCGTCGGGACTGGGTCAGCCTTGACGTGTTGAAGGCTCCGAGCGGCGCTCTGGAAATATTCCGGAAACCGTTGGAGCCGTCACACGCCTGAATGGCACGTTATCCGCAGTCAGCAACCAGTTCAACGGCTTCAATGCCGGCGACGGCGCAGGTCTCGTCATTTTCCGAGGTGTCGCCGGTGATGCCAACCGCACCCAGGGTCTCTCCCGTTTCGTCCTTGATCAGAACGCCACCGGGCACAGGAACGATCACTCCACCGGAGACACCATTCAGCGCGTTGACGAAATGCGGTCGTGTTTCGGCATTTGCGTTGAGCCATCGTGTGCCAGTGCCGACTGCAAGCGCGCCGACAGCCTTACCCGTGGCGATTTGCGGCCGCATGATTGAAGATCCATCCTGACGCTTGAGCAACATCGTGTGACCGCCTGCATCCAGCACTGCGACTGTCAGAGGCTTCAGATTCAGTTCCGCGGCTTTTTCGAATGCGGCAGAAGTGATGGTCTCTGCCGTTGAAAGTGTGAGTTTGCGCATTGGGTCACTTCTCCTTAAGGTGCTGCTCGAATTCAAGGTTTGCTATCAGAACACAGCGTGGGCGAATAGACGGCTTTCACGAGAAGCTTCTGCAGCAAAATGGAAAAAGTCTGATCAGGGCTCTAATGGAGCATGCTGGTTTTAAAAAGTTTCTGGCGGGAGGAACTCAGTGAAACGCGATTTTCAGGCACCAGGCAGGTCTCCGGTTTTTGCGCGGGATGCGGTTGCCGCAACGTCTCATCCCCTTGCGACCAGCGCGGCAATTGAAGTGCTGCAGGATGGGGGCAACGCGGCGGATGCGGCGATTGCGGCCGTTGCCGTTCAGTGTGTCGTGGAACCGCACATGACCGGTATTGGCGGCGATTGTTTTTCCATTGTCATGGAACCAGGTGGCCGTCTGACGGGTTTCAACGGGTCCGGGGCCGCGCCGCGGGCGGCAACACCGGAAAAGCTTGCGGAGCTTGGCGTTACCGAGATCGGCGACACCTCTCCGCATGCGGTCACGGTGCCTGGCGCCGTGCGAGCGTGGGAAACGCTTCTCAAGGCGCATGGCACCAAGAGTTTCAAGCAACTCTTCAAACGTGCAATCCAGTATGCGCGTGAAGGATTTCCGGTTGCCCCGCGTGTGGCCAGCGACTGGGCCAAAGACGTTGAGAAACTTGCTGCAGATCCTGCGTCTGCGGCCGCCTATCTCATCAATGGTGAAGCGCCTGCGACTGGTATGATCCTGAAATATGCGCATCTGGCGGATACGCTGGAGGCGATTGCCGAAGGCGGCGCGGATGCCTTCTATACGGGTGCCATTGCCGACGATATCGTTTCGGCGATCCAGTCACGTGGCGGGTTGATGACCAAGGACGACCTTGCCGCCTGCCACACAACGGCGGTGTCTCCTGTGGTGCGTGACTATAAGGGACACACCATTGCTGAGTTGCCTCCGAACGGGCAGGGCATCATCGCGCTCGTCATGCTCGGGATACTGGAGCGGTTCGACCTGGAGGCCCTCGATCCGCTTGGGCCTGAGAGGTTCCATCTGGAAATGGAAGCTGCGCGGATTGCCTATGCAGTCCGGGACAAGTTCGTTACCGATCCAGGATATATGGATGTCTGTCATTCAAGTCTGATCGGAGAGGAATATCTCGACACCCTGGCGAAGCAGATTTCGCTGGAGCAGCGCATCGCCTCCCTTCCCGATGCCGAACTGGCACCTCAGACAGATACCGTTTACCTGAGTGTCGTCGACAAGGATGGACTGGCGGTCTCCTTCATCAATTCGCTTTTCAGTGATTTCGGCAGCGGCATTGTTGCGCCGGAGACCGGTGTATTGCTCCATTGCCGGGGCAAATCCTTCAGGGCCGCACCGGGACATGCAAATTCGATTGATGGCGGC